>DAIQQT010000394.1:0-2733 GCA_036786685.1 Trichlorobacter sp. | reverse complement strand
CGGCCATTACCCATATAGCGGCATCAACCGGCGTGCCGATGGTGGCGTTATACGGCCCAACGGAGTTATGGCGCTGGCATCCCTGGGATAACGACGCCTCTCTAGAGCAGCCGGTCAGTGTCGGCTACCGCGGAGCCATCAGGACCGGTAAAATTGTGACCCTTCAGGCCGGTTGCGAACATTACCCCTGCGTCAGACCACACTGCTACGGTGAGGTGGAAAATCCCTGTATGATGGCGCTGACGGTGGATGAGGTCTGTGCAGAAGCAAGCCGGTTGTTGGAAAAAGCTGGAAGAGAAAGATTGGGTGGCCATGCAGGTTGATGTTGCCTTCATAACTGTCAACTATAACACCCGTGCACTGGTTGAAGAGCTGATCAGCTTTTTCAAAACCACAGTACTGCCGTTTTCCTACCGTTTTGTGGTGGTTGATAATAACTCAACAGACGGTTCCAAAGAGTTGCTGGAGCAGGAACTGTGGGAGCCGTTACTGTACCTTCAGACCAACGAAAATCTGGGGTATGGACGTGGCATGAATCGAGGGTTGGCAGCAGTTGACTGCCGCTATGCCTGTATCATGAACACTGACCTGATCCTGAATCAGGCGGCCCTGACCGCCCTCTGGCATTTTTTTGAAAATACTCCTGCTGCCGGAGTTGCTACGCCGGTGATTCTGGGGAGTGATCAACGGGTACAGGGGTTTCTGTGCCTGCCAAGTATCTGGTCATTGTATTTCCCTGTTATCAGTAAGATAATCAGTAAACGCTGGAAGCTGCGGGTGAATCAGGCAACTACTCCGTTTAAGGTTCCTGGTGTGCTGGGAGCGTTTTTTATGCTGCGCCGTACAATGTTTGCTGATCCCCTGTTTGATGAGGATTTTTTCTTCTACTACGAAGACAGTGAACTGGCTCACCGGTATTGGCAGCGCGGTGTTCCCTGTTACGTCCTGCCACAGGTTTCGATTGTCCATCTGGGGGGGCAGTCAACATCGGCAGAAGGGGGGCGGCTGTTCCAGCAAAGCCGGCGTCTCTATATTGAAAAATGCTATGGGGCTCCCCATACGGTGCTGCTGGCCCGACTGGATCGTCTGCGTTTGAAGGCCAAATATTATAAGTATCTGCTTCTGCAGGGCCTTGTAAAAAGTAATAAGGTGCGGAGTAAGTACGAATTCTATGCCCGTCTGATGCAGTTGACCAAGTAACCTTCTGGCGAGTTTTATGCGTATCCTGATCATCAAAACCTCCTCTCTGGGAGATATCATCCATTCCTTGCCGGTGCTGCAATATCTTAAGCAGGTGGCTCCTGGTGCTACTATTGATTGGGTGGTGGATGAGGCATTCCGTGATCTGGTTTCCGAAAATCCCTTGATTGAACGCCTGTTGACCGTTGCCTTCCGGCGCTGGAAAAAGGCACCTTTTGCCACGCAGACCCGGCATGAACTGATGGCGTTTGTTACAGAACTGCGGCAGCAGCAGTATGACCTGGTCTTTGACCTGCAGGGTAACAGTAAGAGCGGGCTGGTCTGCTGGTTGACGCGTGCAGACCGTAAAATCGGCTTCAGCCGTGAACATCTGCAGGAAAAGCTGAACACCCTGTTTACGACAGAGCAGGTTTCATTTAAACCCACTGATCGCAATGCCGTGCAGCGCTATCTGCGGGTGGTCAGCAGCCCGTTTACGCTGCCGACCGACAACTGGCAGCCACGAAGCGATATTGCCACATCCGCATCAGACCAGGCGGCTGCTGAAGCGGCATTGCGCCAGGTTGGTAGGCCATTGATTCTGCTACATACCGGCACTACCTGGCAGACCAAGCTCTGGTATGAAGAGGGCTGGCAGCAGTTGGGGCAGGAGCTGCTTGAGCGCTACCCGACTGCAATCCTTTTGTTTTCCTGGGGGAATGGTGAGGAACAGCAGCGGGCTGAACATCTGGTGACATTGCTGGGAGAACGGGCAGTCTTGCTGCCATCGCTCTCCCTGAAACAGTTTGCCGCAGTCTTAAAACGCTGTGATCTGGTGATCGGCGGTGATACCGGTCCGGTTCATCTGGCTGCTGCTGTAGGGACATCGACTGTCTCGTTTTACCGCTGTACCGATGGTTTGCGTAATGGCCCCTATGGTATACAGCATGCCATCATACAGTCACCACTATCCTGCACAATCTGCATGCAAAAACAGTGCGATCAGGATGCTGATTGCCGCCGAAGCATTACACCAACAGCCCTTTTTGAGGCTGCACAGCAGCTGCTAACACAGGGGGAAAGTGGTAGAACATGAAGCAGCTTTCCATCCTGCAGATTATTACCCAGCGCCGTTTTTCCGGTGCAGAACGGGTCTGTCTGTCGTTATGCGCTGATCTGCAGCAGCGGGGACATCGTGTATTACTGCTCTGCAAGCCGGATGGCGGTCTGCCGGATGAGGCGACGCAGCGTGGTATCCCGGTGCAGACACCGGCCATTTCCGGTAAGCTGAACCTGGCTGCGCCGTTCACCATTGCCCGGATTGCCCGTCAGTTTGGGGCGGATCTGATCCACACCCACCTTTCTTCCGCAAGCCTGTGGGGCGGGCTGGCCGGACGGCTGGCCGGTATGCCAACCCTTGGGCATGTGCATGCCTTGAATACCTGGTTTTACTACCGTTTCAGTACACTGGCAGCCACCTGCTCCGCTGGGGTGAAGCAGCATGTCGTGGCGCAGGGGGCTGATCCCGCAAGGGTCAGGGTGGTCTACAACGGC
>DAIQQT010000022.1:0-14944 GCA_036786685.1 Trichlorobacter sp. | reverse complement strand
TGAAGGTGATGGCTGCTTCTTTGCCGATGATGCCGGCATAGACCTCCATGGCCAGGTCGCCGGGGAAGTGACAGTGCTGGCGCAGGGTGCTGACCATCTCCCAGCCTCGTTCTGTTGGTTCCACCTGCAGGTCCATCGGCGCACCCTGTCTGGCCAGCAGACCGCTGTTGCCTGATAAAAAACCGCGTACTTCGCTGTTCAGCTCCCGTGATGCTGCATAGCGAGCCCAGCATTGGTAGTCGCTTTCCACATACAGCATCACCATCCGGTCGATCAGGGCCCGGTCGAGGGTGGCAACCTGATAGGTGCCGTCCGGTGGGTTGATAGTGACCACTACCTTGTGGTGGGGGGAGAGACTGTGGGTGTGCAGCGCACGTTGCAAGCCCTCGGCAGGTGGTTCCACAAACTGGAAGATCGCCTGCAGGGTGTCCTCCTGCTGGGCCCGGTTCAGCTCATCGCAGTGGACCAGGGTTGGCGGGGCGTCATCCTCCGGCCACCAGGAGGGGCGGGACCAGTGCATGACGTTGCCTTCGCGAAACGGGATACCAACCAGATCCCCTACTTCCATCTGTCCCAGGCGTAGTGGTGCATAGCGCCAGCCTATTTCCCGGCAAACCTGTATAATTCCGGCTGTCTTGCCCACACCGCGATGCCCCACCACGCAGGGGGTCAAGTCGGTTTTGGTGAGCAGTTCCTTCAGGACAACCTTCATCTGTTCTATGTTCATCTGACTGCATCCTCCTTGAATAACTGTGGAATCATAGATGAAAGCGTGGTGCGCTTCAAGTCAAAATGGACTAATTTGCTCTTTTTGTGTCGCTTTGTTGTGATTGTTCTGTTTTATGATACATAGATTAAACGGAATAATGAACTCTTGCAGAAACCCGTAAAGGTGGCGGTGATGACTGATTCAGCTCAGAATAGATGGGGCACACGGCAGGTAGTGGCATTGTCACTACTCGTAAGTGCAGCACTGCTGGGTAATGTGCTGGCCCCGCAGCTTTTTACCGGTTTTAACTACCTGTTGGGCAGTATCGCTGTGATGCTGGTTTTACGTTTGTTTGGAGCGGTATGGGCGGTTGTTGCTGCGGTGATCGCAGCTCTCTGGTGCAAACAGCTTTTCGGCCATTATTACATGCTGTTCTGGTTGGGGCTGGAACCGCTTTTTGTGGCGTACTGGCTGAAGCGTCGCCCCAAAGATACGCTCATTACGGCAGATATTTGTTACTGGATGCTTTGCGGAATTCCACTGATTTATATATTTTTCCTTGCGGCGCTGGGCGTTTCACTGCTGGGTACCACGACTGCCTCCTTGATGTACATGGTTATTGGGGTCACCAATGCCCTGATTGCGACGTTGCTGATTAACCAGTTTTCTCTGGAATGCCTGGTCTGGCCAGAAAGACAGCAGCGACCAGTAACCATTGCGCACTTTCTGTTTCAGGTCATGATGCTGTCCATTATATTGCCTGCCATGCTGGTACTGGTGATAACCGGAAGGGGGCGTGAGTCAGAGGTAAAGCATGCCATGTTGGATGCACTGGAGATCAAGGCACGTCAGGTTGGTTATGAGGTCCGGCAGAAGATCTTTGATGGTGCCTATCCGGTGACATTCGGAGAACAGGAGCGCCAGAAACTTGATGCAGTGGCGGTTACCAAGGTGTTGCAGGGGATTCAGGCCAAACAGCCGATACAGCTGCATCTGATGGCCAATAAGGGGGAGGTGCTGGCCTCAACGAACCCTGAAGTGGCACGGCTGTCCAGCTATGATCCGTTGAGTCTTGGTAAGGCCAGTCAGACTGGGCAGGATCATGTCTTTCACCGTATGCCCCCCAATAATCCACCAGTGCCACTTTGGCAGCGGGCTGGCAAGAGTACCTATATCAGGATCTACCCGATCCCCAAAACTTCAGTGTACGCCATTGCGGAGATGCCGTTTGCCCCGTACCAGGCTCAGATTTTACGGGGACACCGGAATGCCCTGGCTGCCTTGCTGGTGTATCTGGCTATAGGTGCAGTGCTGGCAGCCGTGGTGGCACGCAAAATTGCCGCACCGCTTGAACATCTGTCGAAAACCACTACTGATCTCCCAGCTAAGCTGATTTCTGAAGATGTTACATGGCCTTCCAGCACGGTCAGCGAGATTGTAACACTGGTGGAAAATGCCCGCCAGATGGCACATACCCTGAGCGGCCAGTTTCGGGAAATAACCCAGATGAACGATGAGCTGGAAGGTCGTGTTGAGGAGCGTACTGCAGAACTGCACGCAAGCAACCAGTCCTTGCGTCAGGAGATTGATGACCGGATTGCTGCAGAACGGCAGCGTGATCACCTGATGCAGGAGCTTACGATTCAACTCCGCTTTTTACAGACCCTGATGGATGCCATTCCCAACCCGGTTTATTTCAAGGATACCCAGGGGCAGTATCAGGGATGTAACAAGGCCTTTGGGAAAGCCTTTGGGGTTGCCCGTGAACAACTGATCGGCAGGACTGCGGATGCACTCTATCAGCCCGGGATTGCCGCCCTTCATCGGGAAAAGGATGACCAGCTTTTTGCTGCCGGAGGTCTGCAGCAGTATGAAGTAGATCTTACGTATGCCGACAGGAATACCCATACGATTATTGTAAACAAGGCGACCTACTATAGCCTGGCAGGCGAGTTGGCCGGTCTGATCGGGGTCTTTGTTGATATTACCGAGCGGAAGCAGGCAGAGCTTGAACGTGATCGTCTGATGCAGGAGCTTGAGGCCAAGAACAAGGAGTTGGAAAGCATTATCTATGTTTCCTCCCATGATCTTCGTTCGCCACTGGTCAATATTCAGGGGTTCAGCCGTAAGCTGGCTAAAAGCTGCGCAGCCTTGAATAAGACACTTGCTGAGATTGAACTTCCTCTGGAAAAACGGGATGAGCTGCTGCAGCTGCTTACGGAGAGTATGCCCCGCTCAATCGAGTTTATTACCGGCAGCGTTGAAAAGATGGACAGCCTCTTGTCAGGCCTGTTACGGCTCTCCCGATTGGGGCGGGCTGCCATAACCATAGAAAACCTTGACATGAATCTGTTAATGAGCAAAATAATCAATTCCCTTGCGTATCAGATTGAATCCACTGGTGCACAGATTACGGTTGACCAGTTGTTGCCATGCCGGGGAGATGAGGTTCAGGTCAGCCAGGTCTTTACTAACCTGCTGGATAATGCGATTAAGTACCGTGCTGCAGAACGTCGGCTTGAGGTTCATATCTCAAGTGCTGTGGCTGGTGATGCGGCTCAGTACTGTATTAGGGATAATGGTATCGGGATTCACCCTGATTACCAGAGCCAGGTATGGGAAATTTTTCACCGTATCAATCCTCGCGACATCCCGGGTGAAGGGTTGGGCCTGACTGTATCGCGCAGGATTCTGGACCGCTTGAATGGGACCATCTGGCTTGAATCTGAGGAAGGGGTAGGGAGCAGTTTTTGTATCACGCTTCCAGTGCAAAGGACCTGAAAGGATGTTTCAGACGCTCATGGAAAAACTTGCCAAGAATGAAGTCACCATCCTGATTGCCGAGGATGATGATGGCCATGCTGAACTGATTATTGATAACCTGCGGGAAGCGGGGCTGACCAATGAGATCACCCGTTTCCGGGATGGGCAGGAGGCGCTTGATTTTCTGGCCGGGACACCTGATACACCGGAAACCCGTCAAAGCGGCACCGCCTATCTGTTGCTGCTGGATATCAGGATGCCACGGGTGGATGGGGTAGAGGTGCTGCGCCGGATTAAGGCTACGCCAGAACTACATAAAATGCCGGTGATTATGTTAACCACCACCGATGACCCCCGTGAAGTGCAGAACTGTTATGAACTGGGCTGCAGCTGCTATATCACCAAGCCGGTGGATTACGATCGCTTCTCAGAGATGCTGAATCGGCTTGGGCTGTTCCTGATGGTGGTACAGGTGCCGGATATTAGCGGAAAGGCGTAAATCTATGTGCGGTATTGTTGGCTATATTGGAGAGCAGGAAGCAACCCCGATCATTTTTGAAGGTCTGCGTAAGCTGGAATATCGTGGTTATGATTCTGCCGGTATCGCCACGCTGCAGCCTGATGGCATTGCGGTGCGCCGTAGTGAAGGCAAACTGCTTAACCTTGATAAGCTTTTGCGGGAGCAGCCGCTGACAGGAACCATCGGCATTGGCCACACCCGCTGGGCCACCCATGGTCGTCCCTCTGAGATCAATGCCCATCCCCACACCTCCGGTCCGGTCGTTGTTGTGCATAACGGCATCATAGAAAACTACCTGAGTCTGAAGGATCAGCTGAAGGCAGTTGGCCATGAGTTCTCCAGCCAAACCGATACGGAAGTGATCGCCCACCTGGTAGATGAACGTCTGAAGACAGCCGGTTCTTTTGAGGACGCGGTCCGTACCGCCCTGCAGGAGCTGCAGGGGGCCTTTGCGGTCTGTATCCTCTGCAAGGATCAACCTGACACCCTGATTGCGGCCAAGGTCGGCTCACCGATGGTGGTCGGGCTGGGGCAGGGTGAGTTTTTTGTTGCCTCAGATATACCGGCCATCCTGGCCCACACCCGTGAGATGGTCTTTATGGAGGATGGTGAGCTGGCGGTCTTCCATGGCCAGACAGCCCGTTTTTCCACCATTGCCGGAGCGCCGCTGGAGAAGAAGGCCCGCCATATCGACTGGTCCCCTCTGATGGCTGAAAAGGGTGGTTACAAGCACTTCATGCTGAAGGAAATCCATGAACAGCCCCGGGCGGTACGGGATACCATTGCCGGACGTTTGCAGGAACAGCAGGGGGATGTCTATCTGGAAGATCTGGGCTACGATGATGCCACCCTGCAGACCGTGCAGCGGATGGTGATTGTGGCCTGAGGTAACTCCTGGCATGCTGCCCTGACCGGCAAGTTTCTGATTGAAGGCCACTGCCGCATTCCGGTTGAGATTGATATCGCCTCTGAATTCCGCTACCGCAGCCCGGTGATTGATGAAAAGACGCTGGTGATGGTCATCTCCCAATCAGGCGAAACCGCTGATACCCTGGCAGCCCTGCGGGAGGCCAGGAAGCTGGGAGCGATGAACCTTGCCATCTGCAACGTGCTGGATTCATCCATTGCCCGTGACGCTGCCGGGGTGATCTATACCCATGCCGGGCCGGAGATCGGCGTGGCCTCCACCAAGGCCTTTGTGACCCAGTTGACGGCGCTGTACCTGTTTACCATCCGTTTTGGCCGGGCCATTGGCCGCTTGAATGTGGTACAGGGCCAGCAGATGATTGCTGATCTGAAAAAGGTGCCTGAACTGCTGGAACAGGCCCTGAAGCTGAATGAACAGACCGAAAAGATCGCCCGTCAGTATATGAATGCCCGTGATTTTCTCTATCTGGGCCGGGGCAGAAACTTCCCGATCGCTCTGGAAGGTGCCCTGAAGCTGAAGGAGATCTCCTACATCCATGCAGAAGGCTATCCTGCCGGAGAGATGAAGCATGGACCGATCGCCCTGATTGACGAGCATGTACCGGTGGTGGTGCTGGTGCCCAAAAACAGTACCTATGAAAAGACTGTCTCCAACATGGAGGAGGTCATCGCCCGCAGCGGGCGGGTGGTTGCCCTCTGCAGCGCAGGCGATCACGAAGTGAAAGACAAGGCCGAGGCAATCCTTGAGTTGCCACAGCTGAGTGACGACCTTGATCCGATTTTATTATCGGTGCCGCTGCAGCTGTTGTCCTATCATATTGCTGTATTGAAGGGTACTGACGTGGATCAGCCGAGAAACCTTGCAAAAAGTGTAACGGTAGAATAGACGATGCGAACAAGTAACATGCGTTTGAGCCACCGGCTGGCGCTGGTGGCTTTTTTTACCGTCTTGATATCCGGCAGCTGGCTGATCTGGGAGATCGACGTGGTTGATCCCCCAGCCGCCTCTCCGACAGACAAGGCGCAGGAGGATCTGTCCCGCATTGAGTATCCCAGCCAGAAGGGGATGCGCTGGCACCCCCGTTTTATCCGTCCCCATGAGACTCTTGAATCACTTTACGGCAAAGACTGGATCTGGGTAGCCCGTTTTAACCGGGTTGACCGGCGGCATGTCTATCCCGGCATGACCATCAAAGAGCCGGAGCGGATGGAGGATATTCGCGGCTATACTCCGCTGCCGAAAGAGCTTCCCGAAGCAAAGCCCCATCGCAAGTACATTCTGTTGGATCTCACGGAACAGTGGATCGGGGCCTATGAACGCGGTGTGCTGAAGTTTTCCATGCCGGCAGCCACTGGAAAGGCCGGCACGGAAACCCCGGCCGGTACCTTCAGGATCAGTGCCCGCCATCAGACTCACACCTCTTCGCTCTACAAGATTAACGGAGAAGAAGGGGATCAGTATCCGATGGACTATGCCCTGCGTTTCCATATTGATGAAAAAAATGTCGGCTACTATATCCATGCCCGTGACCTGCCGGGTAGACCGGCTTCCCATGGTTGCGTCGGCCTGTATGATGAAGAGATGCAGGAACGCACCTTTGGTACGCCGGAAGAGCCGGTTCTGGTGGACTCCCGCAAGATGTATGAGTGGGCGGCGCCAGATAGTGAATACGGCGATGATTACGGCGATTTTGAAGAGATCGATAATGGTCCAATCCTTGAGGTACGGGGTACCCTGCCGGTATACCGCTAAGTTGTTGGTGTTTTTTCTTTTCCTTACGGTTGTACTAGGCTAGTATGACACGTTATTTTATTTCAATTCGAGGCACCTATCTGTGGATAAACTGATTATTAACGGCGGCAGGAAGCTGAAGGGCGAGGTCACGGTCAGCGGCTCCAAGAATGCCTCCCTGCCGATCTGTATTGCGGCTGTCCTGGCTCCCGGAGCCAGCACCATCACCAATGTCCCCCGTCTGCGCGACATCACCACCACGGCAAAACTGCTGGAATCTCTTGGCGCAACCATTGAACGTCACGAAAATACCATGCGGATTGATGCCGGTACCATTAACACCGTTGAAGCCACCTATGACCTGGTCAAGACCATGCGGGCCTCAGTGCTGGTGTTGGGGCCGCTGTTGGCCCGCTTTGGCCGCTCACGGGTCTCACTGCCCGGCGGCTGTGCCATCGGTGCCCGCCCGATTGATCAGCACCTGAAAGGCCTCAAGGCATTAGGAGCCGAGATCAAGCTTGAGCATGGCTATGTTGAGGCTATTGCCAAGAAAGGGCTCAAAGGTGCCCGGATCAACTTTGATGTCTCTACCGTGGGGGGGACTGAACATCTGATGATGGCTGCGGCCATTGCCAAAGGTGAAAGTATTCTGGAAAACGCTGCCCGTGAGCCTGAGATCGCTGACCTGGCTGACTACCTGAACCGGATGGGGGCCAAGGTTGAAGGGGCCGGTACTGATACGATCCGTATTCAGGGGGTCTCTGAATTGACCCCGGCTGCCTATGAGGTGATGCCGGATCGGATTGAGGCCGGTACCTTCATGTGCGCTGCTGCCATTACCGGCGGTGATATCAAGATCAACGGCATGAAGCTGGAACATCTGGATGCCCTGACCTTCAAGCTGATGGATGCCGGGGTGGAGGTCACCAACCGCAACGGCGTTGTCAGGGTTAAAGGCCCCAAACGGCCCCAGGCGGTCAACATCAAGACCCGTCCCTATCCCGGTTTTGCCACTGACATGCAGGCCCAGTTCATGGCGCTGATGTGTGTGGCTGAAGGTGCCAGCGTGATCTCGGAAAACATCTTTGAAAACCGCTTCATGCACGTCTCTGAACTGCTCCGTTTTGGTGCCGATATCACGGTGGAGGGCAACTCAGCCACGGTCAAAGGGGTCAAAAAACTGTCCGGCGCGCCGGTCATGGCAACTGACCTGCGGGCCTCAGCCTGTCTGGTGCTGGCTGGTCTGGCAGCAGAAGGGACCACTGAAATTCAGCGGATTTATCATCTGGATCGTGGTTACGAGCAGATCGAAACCAAGCTTGCCGGTCTGGGGGCGGATATCCAGCGGGTGTCTGAGCCATGAACAATCAACTGACCATTGCCATCCCCAAGGGGCGTATCCTGACCGAGTCGATCGAGCTGTTTGCCAAGATCGGCATCCATCTTGAGAGCATGCTGGAGGACTCCCGCAAGTTGATCTTTGAGTACCCTGAGCAGAACCTGCGGGCTCTGATCGTGCGGGCCACTGATGTCCCCACCTATGTGGAGTATGGCTGTGCCGACCTGGGGATTGTGGGCAAGGATACCCTGCTGGAGCAGGACAAGGACCTCTACGAACCGCTGGATCTCAAGTTCGGCTACTGCCGGATGATGGTGGCTGAGCCGGTTAATCTGGCTAAAAGCGATGATCCCGGCCGCTGGTCCCATATCCGGGTGGCCACCAAATATCCCCATGTGGCAGAGAAGTATTTTGCCTCCAAAGGGGTGCAGGCCGAGATCATCAAACTGTACGGTTCCATTGAACTGGGGCCGCTGGTGGGGCTTTCGGAACGGATTGTGGACCTGGTCTCCACTGGCGAGACCCTGCGCCAGAACGGGCTGGTGGAGGTTGAGACCATTGCCGAGATAACCACCCGCCTGGTGGTGAACCGGGCCTCGCTCAAGACCAAGCATCAGCGGATTCGCGGGATCATTGACGGGCTGGAAAAGATCATCAGCTAACAGGTCGGATGGAGTTCGTATGGCAACCTCTGCCTTAATGGAGCAAACCCGGAAAGAACAGCGCCAGGAGATGTCCAGGAAAACTCCGGGTGAACGTCTGTTGATTGCCCTTGAGCTGTCTGATGTTTGTTTATTGCTGAGTAGTTCTGCACGAGCAGCTCTGGAGAAAGATCGTGCTGCTGCAAAAGCTTGATACTGTTATTGAACTGCTGACTGATCTGCGTGCTGCCGGTTGTATCAGCGGCTTTACGTTGATCGGGGGGCTGGCGGTTTCAACCTGGAGTACTCCGCGAGCAACGCGAGATATTGATCTGCTTGTTCTTGTGGATACCGATAAACTTCAGCAGATCGTAACAGCTTTCTGTGATGCCGGTTTGCATGCTGAACTGCGACGTGGTGATTATAACGATCCGGTTCCCTATCTTATCCGTGCCGATGCTGTTGATATACTGGTTGCCACCAGGGCATATGAAGCAGAGGCAATACGGCAGAGCATCAATGTGGCGGTTGCGGGAAAAACGGTGCCTGTGGCTTCGCCAGAATTTTTGATTGTTCTCAAACTTAAGGCCGGAGGCCCCCAGGATCTGCTTGATGTACAGGAACTGCTTGCCTCAGGACTGGTGAACCGGGAACTGCTTGCAGAGCTGACGGCTCGTTACAAGGTCCAGCTGACAACATAAGATGACAGGAGTAAGCACCGTGTTGTTTCTTGATATCAATGACACTGATTTTGATACCCGTTTTGCTGCCATCCTGACCCGTGGGGAGGAGACCTCGCTGCAGGTGACCGAGGTGGTGCGGGGGATTATCAAGGATATCCGCAGCAGTGGCGATGATGCCCTGCTGGAGTATACCAATCGTTTTGATCGGCTGGGGCTGGCCGATGCTGCTGGTCTGGAAATAACCGCTGCCGAGATCGAGGCTGCGGTTGCTGCTGTTCCTGTTGATGATCTGGCTGCCCTGCAACTGGCGGTTGAGCGGGTGGCCCGTTTCCATGAAAAGCAAAAAGCACAGACCTGGCTGTCAACCGAAGAAAGTGACATCCTGCTGGGCCAGAAGGTGACACCTTTGAACCGGGTCGGCATCTATGTGCCGGGCGGCAAGGCCAGTTATCCCAGCAGCGTGATCATGAACGCCGTACCGGCAAAGGTGGCCGGGGTGCGGGAGATCATCATGGTCTGCCCCACACCGGGTAATGAGATCAATCCGGCGGTGCTGGCCGCAGCAAAACTTGCCGGTGTTGACCGGATCTTCCGGGTCGGTGGAGCCCAGGCAGTGGCTGCCCTGGCCTACGGTACCGCCAGCATCCCCAAGGTGGATAAAATCACCGGGCCGGGCAACATCTATGTGGCCACTGCCAAACAGCTGGTCTTTGGTCAGGTGGGGATTGACATGATCGCCGGTCCCAGCGAGATCCTGGTGATTAACGACGGCACCGGCAATCCGGCCCATATTGCAGCAGACCTGCTGTCACAGGCTGAGCATGATGAGCTGGCCTCCTCGATCCTGATCACCACTGACCGTGGTTTTGGCGAAAAGATCGCAGCCGAGGTGGAACGTCAACTGGCGCTGCTCTCCCGCGAATCCATTGCACGGGCATCCTGGGATAAGTTCGGCGCCGTGATTGTGGCAGGCTCGCTTGCAGAGGCTGCAGCATTCTCTAACCGGATTGCGCCTGAACACCTTGAGCTGGCGGTGGCTGACCCGTTCGGCCTGCTGCCGCTGATCGACAATGCCGGGGCGATCTTCATGGGACACTGGACCCCTGAAGCAGCCGGAGATTATCTGGCAGGCCCCAACCACACCCTGCCCACCGGCGGCACTGCCCGCTTCTTCTCACCACTCTCTGTGGATGACTTTGTCAAGAAATCCTCCATCATCAGCTTCTCTGAACAGGGGCTGAAGCGGCTGGGGGATCGAATCGTGCAGATTGCCGGTCTGGAAGGGCTGGAGGCCCATGCGAGATCGGTGAGTCTAAGGTTGGAGGAGAGCAAATGAATCCACTACGCCCCTCCATCGCCAATATGGCCGGTTATGTACCCGGCTTTCAGCCGCCGGACATCGCTTCCTGGATCAAGCTGAACACCAATGAGAATCCCTATCCGCCGTCGCCCAAGGTAAAAGAGGCGATTCTGGCTGAGCTGGGTGATGACGCTGCTTTACTGCGGACCTACCCCAGCGCCTCCAGTGAAAAGCTGCGGCAGGCTGCGGCAGAGCTGTACGGTTTCGATCCCTCCTGGATCATTATGGCCAATGGCTCGGATGAGGTGCTTAACAACCTGATCCGGGCCTGTGCCGGTGAAGGAGAGGAGGTCGCCTATGTGCATCCTTCCTACTCCTACTACGCAACTCTGGCTGAGATTCAGGGAGCCAAGGTACGCACCTTCGGCCTGACTGATGACTTCAGGATTGCTGACTTTCCTGAACGCTACACTGGTAAGCTGTTTTTCCTGACCACCCCCAACTCGCCACTGGGCTTTTCGTTTCCGCTGGCTTACATTGAGGAACTGGCCACCCGCTGTGACGGTCTGTTGGTGGTGGATGAGGCCTATGCCGACTTCAATACCTTCAATGCACTTGAGCTGGTGAAGCGGCATGAAAATGTGGTGGTTACCCGCACCCTTTCCAAAAGCTATGCCCTGGCTGGCATGCGGCTTGGGCTGGCCATTGCTCGACCGGAGATCATTGCTGCCCTGGACAAGATCCGTGATCACTACAATCTGGACCGTCTGGCTCAGGCGGCCTGTGTTGCGGCATTGCAGGATCAGGACTATTTTAAAATGCGGTGTGAGCAGGTGGTGGCAACCCGGAAGTTTTTTGTAACAGAGTTGCAATCTTTGGGATATGCGGTATTAGAATCAGCTGGGAACTTTGTTTTTGCATCACCACCGGACCGGAACGGACGGCGTGTTTACGATGGTCTTTATGCACGTAAAATTCTGGTGCGTCATTTCAGTGACCCGTTGCTTTGCCACGGGTTACGAATTTCAATTGGCACCCGTGAAGAGATGGAGCAGACCCTGAGAGCCCTCAGGGAGATCGGTTAACAAGGAGGAGTAGCATGCAGCTTTCTGAGATGCACACCCGTTGTGGCCAATGTCATTTTAACTATTCGCGGATTGATACCGAGGCCTGGGGGCGTTTCAGTTCCCGCCGGATCATGTGCCCCATCTGTGGCTGGACCGTGTATGAAGAACATCGCTGGGAGGAGAGCGGCGAATCTGTGCTGATGAAACGGAATGAGGCGCAGGGATTCGGGGCCTACCGTTTGATTCCGCCGGGTGGCTATACCGGTTATAATGCCTTTCATTCCGAGCCGCCTCCAGAGGTGCTCAATAATATCAAGGAACTTTTGACGGAAAAAGGCTGGAAGGGGTACCTTTCAATCTGGGACAGCAAGGAGAAGAAGGCGATGCTGGTGACCGGGCATCCGCTGAACAAGTTTGATCTGGCAGGAGTAAATGGCAGCAAGTGAGGAGCGTTATGAAGCGAACCGCTGAGATTGATCGCAGTACTTCGGAAACACGTATTCACCTGAAGTTGACCGTTGACGGAAGTGGGTTGGCCTCTATCCGCACGTCGGTTCCGTTTCTTGATCATATGCTGCATCTGTTTGCCCGCCATGGTCTGTTTGACCTGACGGTTGAGGCCCAGGGGGATATCGATATTGACTTCCACCATACGGTTGAAGATATCGGCATTGTACTGGGCGAGGCGTTCCGTCAGGCTCTGGGGGATAAAAAAGGGATTGTTCGCTACGGTACCGCCCGGATCCCGATGGATGAGACCCTGGCTGATGTGACCGTGGACCTCTCAGGACGTCCCTATCTGGTCTATAATGTGGATCTGCCCAAGGTTAAGGTGGGAGAATTTGATGCGGAGCTTGCCCGTGAATTCTTCCAGGCCTTTGCCAATAACTGTGGCTGTAACCTGCACCTGAACCTGCTGTATGGCGAAAACGTTCACCATATCATTGAGGCCTGTTTTAAGGGCTTTGGCAGGTCGCTGGATAGTGCGACCCGCCAGGATTCACGTCTGCACGGGGTAATGTCCACCAAGGGTGTGCTGTAGCTGTAGCAGCTGCATGCATCGATTGAGCTGAAGCATAAAGAGGGGCAGCCTGTTCAGGTCTGCCCCTCTTGTTTTGTATCGATACCAAGTGGTCCTACTTTAATTCCTTCAGGAGCACCTTGGCTTTTTTCGCTTCATCGCTCTTGGGATAATCAGCCATCAGGCGCTTGAGCAGGTATTGGGTGCTCTTCAAATCCTTTAACGCCTTGAAAGAGAGTGCCTGCTTCAGCATGGCTGCCGGTGCCTTTTCTTTTTTGGGATACTGCTTAACTACTTCCTGGAACTCAAGGATTGCCTGTTCATAGTTCTTCTCACCGTAATAGGTTTCGCCAATCCAGTAACGGGCATTGGGTACCAGATCATGATTGGCATTCTTTTCAATGAAGCTGGTCAGCTGGGTGCGGGCACTGGGCATGTCGCCTGCTTTAAATGCTTCAAGACCCTTCAGATACAGGGAGTCAGAGGCAGTATCTTTACCGGTGGCGGTACCGCCCTGGGCAACCTCTTTCATCCGCTTGTTCAACTCATCAAGTGCCACCTGCAGTTTAACGATCCGGTCCTCAAGAGCCACTATGCGGCGGTCTGAATCTTCACGGTAGCGTGCCAGCTCTTCAGCCGGTTTCTTGACTGCAACGCTCTGGTCATCAAGTTTGCCAGCCATGGTCTGTAGATCAGACTTGAGGCTGTCAATGTTGGCTTGAAGGTCTGCATCTCCTTTGCGGAGTGCAGCAAAGTCTGACTTGAAGGTTTTTTCGCCCTCCCGAGCCATACTCAGATCTTTCTCAATGGTGTAGATACGGTTCTTGGTCTCATCAATATCTCGTCGTACCGCCTCAACAGACCCAGTTGAAGCGCAACCACCAGTTAGTGCCGCAATCAGGCAGCCGGAGAGAAGCCAAAGAGTTTTCATTATGTGCCTCCTGCAAATGGACATGTGTGTACGATTGAACTTTATATCATGGCAGCTCTTGTGTTGACAAGCATACCGTTGGAAACAGTCCGATTGACGTATACTTTTCAATTGACAAAAGGTGCGGTTTCTTTTAACAATTTTTCGTTTGAGTTTTGCGGGTTAACGTCGTTGGTGCGTTTATTACATTCAGGAGGTTTGGTATGGAACAGTATGCAGTTTACTTCGCCCTGGCCTGCGCCGTGGCAGCCGTTATCTACGGCCTGGTTTCGGCACAGTGGATCCTGGGGTTGCCCCAGGGTAATGAGCGGATGAAGCAGATCGCCGCAGCGATTCAGGAAGGCGCCAGTGCCTACATGAAGCGTCAGTACACCATTATCGCCGTGGTTGGTGTGATTATGTTTGTTGCGCTTGCTGCTACCTTGGGCATGAAAACCGCAGTCGGTTTTGCTGTTGGTGCCATTTTCTCCGGTCTGACCGGTTTTATCGGGATGTTTGTGTCGGTGCGTGCCAACATTCGTACTACCGAGGCTGCTAAATCAGGCATCCATAAGGCCCTGAACGTTGCCTTCAAGGGCGGCGCCATTACCGGCATGCTGGTGGTTGGTCTTGGTCTGCTGGGGGTAGCCGGTTACTACTTCATTCTGCAAAAGCTGATGCCGGGAGCTCCGGTCAAGGATGTGGTCAGCCAACTGGTCGGTCTGGGTTTCGGTGGTTCACTGATCTCCATCTTTGCCCGTCTGGGCGGTGGTATCTTTACCAAGGGCGCTGACGTTGGTGCTGACCTGGTGGGTAAGGTTGAGGCCGGTATTCCTGAGGACGATCCCCGCAACCCGGCTGTTATCGCAGATAACGTTGGTGATAACGTTGGTGACTGCGCCGGTATGGCTGCCGACCTGTTCGAGACTTACGCTGTTACGCTGATTGCCGCCATGCTGCTGGGTGCCATAGCTTTCAATAACTTTGCCGGCGCTGTCAGCTACCCCCTGATTCTGGGCGGTATCTCCATCATCGCCTCCATCATCGGTACTTTCTTTGTCAAGCTGGGTGCCAGCCAGAAGATCATGCCGGCTCTCTATAAAGGTCTGATCGCTTCAGGTGTACTTGCCTGTATCGCTTTTTACTTTGTTACCGTCCAGATGTTCCCTGCAGGTAACCCCACCGGTTACTCGGCCACCAACATCTTTATTTCAGCCATTGTTGGTCTGGTGGTAACCGGTGCCATCTTCTGGATTACCGAGTATTACACCGCAACTGAGTACGGCCCGGTCAAGCATATTGCCCAGGCTTCCACCACCGGCCACGCCACCA
>DAIQQT010000393.1:0-2742 GCA_036786685.1 Trichlorobacter sp. | reverse complement strand
TCGACCCCCTGCTCCCAAGGCAGGTGCGCTACCAGGCTGCGCTACGCTCCGAAAAGAAAAATTATTTAACACAGGCAGCACAACAATAGCAAGGAAAAAGTGTTATTTTTCTTCAATCCGCCCCGCCCAGACCGGATCACCGGAGAACTGGTGACGCAGATGTTCTTCCGGGATCTGGCGATAGAACTCTTCTGCAGTAAACGAAAACCGGTAGGATTGGATGTAGTCCATAATAATTCCAGCTGCTTCATTCAGCTTGCGGATACGTTCCGGGTCAATGTCGGCATGCAGATCAGGGTGGGCCTTTCTGATCAGAGTACGATGGCGCTGTTTGATCCGCTTGATGCTCAGCAGGTCATTTTCATGAAAGCCGAACAGGTACAGCGCCTCTTTTAGTTCTGCAAAGGTCATGGCCGGTCAGGGGGACTTAAAAAACATCCGTGCGGATTTGGCAATGCCTTCCTTGTCCAGGCCATGCATGGCCCGCAGTTCATGCTGCTCACCCTGCTCGACATACTGATCAGGATAGCCGATCCGCAAGACCTGCGCCTGTACCCCCTGTTCTTCCAGCAGTTCCAGCACAGCGGTACCAAAGCCGCCCTGTAGCGCATTTTCTTCAAGGATAACCAGCCTGCCAAAACGTTTGACCAGCTGAAGCAGCAGCTCTGCATCCAGCGGCTTGACAAAGCGGGCATTCACCACACTCAGGTCCAGCCCTTCTGAGGCAAGATCTGCAGCAGCATCCAGGGCAGGATAGACCATTGAGCCCAGGGCAACCAGGACACCATCAGCACCTTCACGCAGCAACTCGGCCTTGCCGATCGGTAGCAGCTTCAGGTCCTGATCAAGGGGCACACCGTAGCCGTTACCACGAGGGTAACGCAGCGCAATGGGGCCGTTAAAGTCGATCGCTGTCTTAAGCATATGCTGCAGTTCGTTTTCATCCTTGGGTGCCATCAGGGTCATATTGGGGATATGACGCAGATAGGAGAGATCAAAGACACCGTGATGGGTAGGACCGTCGTTACCCACTACCCCGCCCCTGTCAAGGGCAAACACCACCGGCAGATTCTGGATGCAGACATCGTGCAGCACCTGATCATAGGCCCGCTGCAGGAAGGTTGAGTAGACCGCGAAGACCGGTTTCTTGCCTTCGCAGGCCAGACCGGCAGCAAAGGTGGCGCCATGCTGCTCGGCAATCCCCACATCAAAGAACCGCTCGGGATGCTGTTTTGCAAAGTTGGTCAGGCCGGTACCGTCAGGCATGGCAGCCGTAATGGCCACAACCCGCTCATCCTCCTCAGCCAGACGCGCCAGTGCATTGCCGAAGATGGCGGTATAAGAGGCAGCCCCCCCCTTACCTTTCAAGACCTTGCCGGTTTCAAGCTCAAACGGTCCAACCCCGTGGAACAGGGATGGGTTCTGCTCTGCCGGTTTGTAGCCTTTGCCTTTGGTGGTAATAACGTGGATCAGAACTGCATTATCCAACTTCTTTACCCGCTCCATGGTTTCCAGCAAAAGCGGCAGATCGTGACCGTCAATCGGGCCGATATATTCGAAGCCAAATGCCTGAAACAACATGGCCGGTGTAAACAGCCCTTTAAAGGAGTTTTCAATTTTGCGGGCAAGCCTGATAGCCCCCTGCCCCATATCACTTTTTGCATGCTTGATAAGTTGCTCGGTTTCACGTTTGAATTTGTGGATGAACTCGCTGCTGGAGGTGCGGGAAAGAAAGCCTGACACCGCCCCCACGTTCTCGGCAATCGACATTTCATTGTCGTTCAGCACCACCACCAGATCGCGGTTCAGGTGCCCGGCATGGTTCAGACCTTCAAAGGCAATGCCGCCGGTCATGGAGCCATCGCCGATCACCGCCACCACCTTGTTGGTCCTGCCGGACAGGTCCCGCGCCACAGCATAGCCGGTGGCTGCCGAAAGCGAGGTGGAGGAGTGCCCCACTTCCCAGACATCATGCTCTGACTCACAACGCTTTGGAAAACCGCTGATACCATCAAGAGTGCGCAGGGAGTTAAAACTGTCACGACGTCCGCAGATAATCTTGTGGGCGTAGGCCTGGTGCCCCACATCCCAGATCAGCTTGTCTTCCGGTGAATTAAAGACCTTGTGCAGGGCAATGGTCAGCTCAACCACCCCCAGCGAAGGGGCAATATGGCCACCATTTTTGGCGCAGGTCTCAATAATCAGCTGGCGGATCTCTGCTGCCAGCTTTGGCAGATCCGACTGAGGCAGTTGTTTCAGGTCTGCAGGTGCATTGATCTGATTCAGTAATGACATAGGGGATCAGTTCTTTCTCTCAACAATGTAGCGGGCAATCGCACGCAGCGGTTCAGCAGCGGCACCCAGCGGCTCCAGGGCCAGCATCGCCTCATCCATCATGGCCTGGGCTTCCTGCTTGGCAGCAGCCAGTCCCATTACCGCCGGATAGGTAGCCTTGCCACGGGCCTCGTCACTACCGGCATCCTTGCCGATCTCTTCAGTGGTGCCTTCAATATCCAGAATATCGTCCGCAATCTGGAAGGCCAGACCAGCTGCCTCACCATAGCGCCGGATGGCAGCCAGCTGTTTATCATCAGCCCCGCCCAGCAGCGCACCGGCCACCACCGAAGCCTTGATCAGGGCGCCGGTCTTGTGGGTATGGATATACTGCACCGTGGGCAGGTCCATGTCCGGCTTGCCCTCACTCTCCATATCAACCACCTGGCCACCCACCATGCCGTAGGT
>DAIQQT010000392.1:0-2754 GCA_036786685.1 Trichlorobacter sp. | reverse complement strand
GGCATACCATATGAAAAGATTTTCAACATACCAACCTGGCAGGATGATTCCATCTTTAACAGCAACCCGTCAAGATCAGCCTGCTGCAAAATATATGGCATTCCAGAACAGATTTTCACTTTTATGTACTTAGGCAATATCGGGCCTGTGGCTGGGGTAGACTTTTTGATCCGTAGCTTTGCTGAAGCAGCACTACCTGATGCTCAGCTGGTTATTGCTGGGGATGGGACAGCCAAGGCCGGTTGCCAGGAGCTTGTGAAACAGCTCAAACTGGGCAATGTCTATTTTGTATCTGACCCTGATGTAACAAATGTACCTCTGTTGCAAGCAATGGCAGATGTATGTATGCTGCCAATGAAGCGCGGCACCAGAAACAGCTCGATTCCATCCAAACTGCCTGCATACATGTTTTCGGCCAAACCTGTGATTGCAACCGTTGACCCGGAAAGCGACACTGCCAGCTCTGTAATCAAGGCTGAATGCGGATGGGTTGGCAACGCCGAGGATACCAGTTGGTTGGCCAATACCATGCAAGCAGTTGCTGCAATGCAGCCAGAACAACTGAAGGCGGTCGGAATGAGGGGGTACCAGTACGGTGTTAAATTTTTCTCTAAGGTTTCTGGCGTTAATAGCTTGGCGAAAGTAGTATCAAACTTGGTATCTCACCTCTGAAAAATCTCTGAACCTCTGGAGACTCTATGCTCAAAAAGCTATACCTTTCGCCATTAGGAGTCGTAATCTCTGCCGTTATGAACCTTTTGGGAGTGCTGCAGAGACCGTTCATGGTATATGGTTTCTTAAACCGCTGCACCAACAGGTTTAACAAACATACACGGATAAGTTCCACCGCAGTAATCATTGACAAAAAGCAGCTGGATATTGCTGACCACACCTGGGTGTGGCATCACAGCATACTGGATGCCAGCAACGGCATCTCAATCGGGAAGGGCTGTCAGATCGGGGCCTGGGTGGGTATATTTACTCACGGAAGCCACTTGGCCGTCAGGCTACTTGGAGAAAAGTACATCTACTTTGAAAAAGATGAGCGGATCGGCTATCAACGCGGGCCTGTTTCAATTGGTGAATACACCTTTGTAGGTGCAAAAGCGCTTATCATGCCGAGCGTATCCATCGGCAAAGGGTGCCTTATCGGGGCAGGGGCAATCGTGTCAAAATCAATTCCTGATTACTCTATTGTATCTGGGAATCCTGCTGAGATTATAGGTGACACCAGAAAGCTTGATAGGAAATATTTCAAGAATGAACTGGTTCAAAAAAACTATTATGATCCCTCTGTCATTGAAACTTGGTTGGCAGAGCGCACTGCGAAAGCAGCTGGTGAGTCACCATCAGAAGCATGATGTTTTAACAGAAATTCCTATCTAATTAATGCATATTCGCCAAGGAACTAATCATGAGTTTTCTTCCCTTTGCCCTACCGGATATCTGTGAAGATGAAATAAATGAAGTACTTGATTCTCTCCGCTCTGGTTGGTTGACCACCGGTCCCAAAACAAAACGGTTTGAAGATGATTTTGCTTCTTTTGTAGGCAACGGGTGTGAAGCCATCGCCGTAAACTCCGCAACCGCTGGCCTGCATCTTGCTCTTGAAGCCGTTGGGATCAGCCAGGGTGATGAAGTGATTACAACTCCCTATACTTTTACGGCAACAGCTGAGGTAATTCGTTACTTGGGAGCTGATCCCGTTTTAGTTGATATTGATGCAGACACTTTTAATATCGATGCCTCAAAAATTGAAGCTGCCATTACATCCCGCACTAAAGCAATTGTCCCGGTACATTTTGCAGGCCTGTCATGCGATATGCAGGCTATACTCTCAATTGCGCATAAGCATAACCTAAAGGTGATAGAAGACGCTGCCCACGCCCTGCCCACTACCTGCAACGGTAAATTGATCGGTGCACTTGAAAGTGATGCTGCCGTGTTCAGCTTTTATGCCACAAAAACCATTACTACCGGCGAGGGTGGCATGGTGGTAACCCGCTGTCCTGAGTTGGCCAAGCGCTGTCGTGTAATGAGACTGCACGGTATTAGTCGTGATGCCTTTGATCGATACACATCCACAAAGCCTGCTTGGCATTACGAAGTAGTTGCCCCCGGCTTTAAGTACAATATGACCGACATTGCCGCATCGCTTGGCATCCATCAGCTTAAGAAAGCCAAAGCTTTCCAGCAGAAGCGAAGCCAGATGGCTGCCAGATACGATTCTGCCTTTTATGGATTGCCAATGACACCGCCTTCACATGCTCCTGATAGCAACACACATGCCTGGCATCTTTATGTTATTCGCCTGGCTGATGAGGCACCTGTCAAGCGAGACCAATTCATCGAGTTAATGGCTGAAAAAGGGATCGGCTGCAGTGTGCATTTTATACCTCTGTACCTTCATCCGTACTGGCGGGATCTGTACGGGCTTAAGCCGGAGGATTTTCCTAATGCCCAGAGGGGATTTGAGCAGGCTGTCAGTCTGCCGCTATATACAAAGATGACCGAAGATGACCAGCAGAGGGTCATTCAGGCTGTTAAAGAAATTCTGGTATGCTAGCTAAACGCCTATTTGATCTGTTTTTCACCATACCGGGCCTATTGCTACTTGCACCTGTTATGGCCTGCCTTTCCATCTGGATCAAGCTGGACTCGGAAGGACCTGTTTTTTTTCGTCAGGAGCGTGTAGGACGACGAGGAAAATCGTTTAAAATTTATAAATTCAGAACCATGTGTCTAAATTCCGAG
>DAIQQT010000021.1:0-15310 GCA_036786685.1 Trichlorobacter sp. | reverse complement strand
AGGCTGGAGGCTGGAGGCTGGAGGCTGGAGGCTGGAGGCTGGAGGCTGGAGGCTGAAGGCTGAAGGCTGGAAGAACAAGGATTAAGGCTGGAGGCTGAAGGCTGGAAGAACAAGGATGAAGGAATTATGTTTCAGATTGGGAGAGTAAAACGCACTATGAACCTGATATCCGTAAGATCATTAGCCATGATTACGTTAAGTTTGCTGCTTTCCGGTTGTGCAGGCTGGTTGCCATCGTCCGGTCCAAGCGCCAGTGAGGTGAAGGATGCTGCAGAGAGTCCGCGCCTGTCAGGTATCCAACTGGTAGACCTGAATGATTCAGTGGCCCGTCGCCTGCTGGCACAGCGTAAACAGGAGCTGTTTTCCGAAAAAATCGGCGTTGGCAAACCGGTAAACTGGTTGATCGGTGTCGGTGATGTGGTTGAAGTCTCGATTTGGGAGGCCCCTCCAGGAACTCTTTTTTCTCCTTCTATGGGTGATTCCAAGTCAGCCCCTGCTTCTTCAAGGGTGACTCCGTTTCCGGAGCAGATGGTTGATAGTGACGGGCTGATAACCATACCGTTTGCCGGAAAGATCATGGTTGCAGGGCGTTCGCCTCAGCAGGTTGAAGCCGATATTGTCGAGCGTCTGAAGGGGCTGGCAAACCAGCCGCAGGTACTGGTGCGTGTGCTGCGAAACAGCTACGCAACAGTAACGGTGGTAGGAGAGGTGGCAAACAGTGCCAGAATCCCGCTGACTCCAAGAGGAGAGCGGCTGCTGGATGCCCTTGCCTCTGCAGGTGGCGTACGGCAGCCGGTAAACAAGATGACAGTACAGGTGACCCGTGGTGATCAGGTGCAGTCCATGCCCCTTGAAGCAGTAATCAGAGATCCCCGTCAGAACATTACCCTGCAGCCCGGAGATGTCTTGACGGCTTTGTATCAGCCATCCAGCTTTACCATTCTTGGTGCGACCGGTAAAAATGAAGAAATCAACTTTGAGGCACAGGGCATATCCCTTGCCCAGGCTCTGGCCCGTGGGGGTGGATTGCAGGACACCCGCGCAAATGCCCAGGGGGTATTTGTCTTCCGGCTTGAGTCTGCTGATGCGCTGGACTGGCCTTCCAAGCCTGTTCGTACCACGCCGGATGGTAAGGTGCCGGTGATTTACCGGGCTGATCTGAATGATCCTGCCAGTTTTTTTGTTGCGCAGTCATTTCCGGTGCATAACAAGGATGTACTGTATGTGGCCAATGCCCCATCGGTGGAGCTGCAGAAGTTTCTTAATATTATCATGACGTTGGCCTATCCGATAATTAATGTAATTCCTCTGGCCAGGTAGGATGGGGAGTAGTAAGCCTTTCCTGATTGACGTGTCCCGGCTGGTGGGCAGGCTGATGCAAGGTCGTCTGCCCACCGGTGTTGACCGGGTGGCCCTTGCCTATGTACAGCAGTACGGCGATCGTTCACGGGCCTTTGTCCGTGACGGTCGTTTTCATGTTGTCCTTACAGAGAAACTTTCCCAAACCCTTTTCCATCTGCTGCTCGTTCCGCCGCCTGATTTTAAGGCCCATGCCTGGCGTCTGATTGCCCAGGGGGCTGCCGCAGGTATCCGCCAACGGGATTTGAGCGGTTCTGTTTTTCTGAACATCGGGCACAGTGGTCTTGAATACCACCGCTATCCAGACCTGCTGAAAAAAATGAAGGTTAAACCGGTCTTTCTGGTGCATGACCTGATTCCGATCACCCATCCTGAATACTGCCGGCCGGGTGAACAGGCGAAGCATCGGATCAGGATGAAGACCGTGCTGGAACTGGCTCAAGGGGTGATAACCAACTCTCAGGCCACCCTGGATGAACTGGCCCGTTTTGCCGATGTTCTGGGAATGCAACTGCCACCTGCACAACCAGCCTTTCTGGCTCCACCTGACTTTACTCTTGCTGACTCAGCACCTCCGGTTAGACGTCCCTATTTTGTTGTACTTGGCACCATTGAGCCACGTAAAAATCACCTGTTGCTGCTGCAGGTCTGGAAACGTCTGGTGGAGTGGTTGGGGGATCAGGCGCCGCTGCTGGTGTTGATCGGCCAACGGGGCTGGGAGTGCGAAAATGCGGTTGATCTGCTGGAGCGCTGCGAAGCGGTTAGAAGTCATGTTATTGAACATCCCTCCTGTTCTGATAGAGAGCTTGCCAACTGGCTGCAATATGCCCGGGCCTTGCTGTTTCCCTCCTTTGCAGAGGGGTTTGGTCTGCCGCTGGTGGAGGCCCTGGCCTGTGGAACACCGGTAATTGCAAGTGATCTAGCGGTGTTTCATGAAATAGCCGGTGATCTGCCGGACTACTGCGATTCACTGGACGGGCTGGGCTGGCTGGAGCTGATTGTTGCTTACAGCAGCTCAGACAGCCCAAAGCGGGCGGCGCAACTGCAGCGAATAACCGGCTATCACCCCCCCACCTGGCAGGAGCATTTCAGCAAGGTAGCGTTACTGTTACAACAGCTTGCACACTAAAAATCCAGAGGCTGGTTGAAAGATTTCTGTTGGTTGGCCGGTTGCGTAACAGCTAAAGCCATGTATACTTAACCATTACATTTTTTGAACGTGCATACCCGTTGAAAATCAGGAGGAACGATAATGATAAGACGCTGGCGAAATGCAGTGTCGCGGCCGGTTGTTATTGCGGTATTTGTGCTGTTAACCGGCCTGCTACATCAGCCGGATCTCCACGCAGAAGATCCTTTTATTGGTGAAGTCATGTGTGGTGGCTGGAGTTATTGCCCGGCATACTGGGCAGAATGTAACGGGCAACTTGTTGCCATTAGCGAGTATGAGGCGCTGTTCCAGCTGATCGGCACCACCTATGGCGGTGATGGTCAGGTCAATTTTGCCCTGCCGAACATTCAAGGGCGAACCATGCTGCATCAGGGACAAGGCCCCGGCCTCTCAAATCGGGTGCTCAGCGAAACCGGTGGTACGGAAACGGTTACGCTTACCACAAACCAGATGCCATCCCATACCCACGGGGTGGCAGGCCACAGCGGAGCAGAAAAGTCTGCATCCCCCACAGGCAAAATACCTGGAACTACTGCTGCAACAGCGCCGGTTTACACAGGCACTGCAACCAGCGCTAAAACCCTGCCGAGCAATGCCCTGTCTTCAACAGGTGGTTCGCAACCCCACAACAACCTTCAGCCCTATCTGGTGATGAAATGCTGTATTGCTGTACAGGGTATATTCCCCAGTCAATACTAGGAGAAGATGGAATGAATCTGAACACATTACTCAGAGGCTGTTGTTTCCTTCTGTTCTGTCTGCTCTTGACACTGCCTGCAAAGCAGGTACAGGCCGAACCTTTTTTGGGAGAAATCAGATGGGTTTCTTTTGGCTTTGCGCCTAAAGGGTGGGCAAGGTGTGATGGGCAGTTGTTGCCGATAAGCCAGAATCAGGCGCTTTTTTCCCTGTTGGGTACCTATTTTGGCGGCAATGGCAGCACAAATTTTGCCCTGCCGGATATGCGGGGCAGGGCGCCGATCCATGTGAGCAGCACATACACACTTGGCAGCAAGAGTGGGGAGGAATCCCACACTCTGACGCTAGAGGAACTACCGTCCCATACCCACAGCCTGAAAGCTGACCCACGGGAGGGGACTGCCGTTGATCCCACCACCAACTATCCGGCCAAGACCAGCGGTGGCGGTTCCGCCTACGGCAGCAGCACTACAACAGCTATGGCTGCCGGTGTTGTGGCATCAACCGGCAACAGTCAGCCCCACGAGAATATGAAACCCTATATCACCCTTAACTGCATCATTTCGCTGCAGGGGTTTTATCCAAGCCGAGACTAGGCGGGCCACAAGGAGATCACGATGCGAAGAGGTCTAGTAACATATATGCTGTTCTGCCTGCTTGGTTCAGGGGTGGTAGCAACCAACGTGTCCCATGCAGATGATGATCCTTTTATAGGAAAGATCCTCTGGGTGCCATACACTTTTGCTCCCAAGGGATGGGCTTTTTGTAATGGCCAAATTTTGCAGATAAGCCAGAATTCAGCACTTTTTGCTCTACTGGGCACTACCTATGGCGGTAATGGTACCACCAACTTTGCTCTGCCTAATATGCAGGGCAGGCTGCCGCTGCATACCGGGCAGTTGTCCGGGAGTTCAAGTGTCTACAATCAAGGCGAAAATGGTGGTTCGGCGACCCACACCCTGACGGTTAATGAGCTGCCGTACCACAGCCATGCAGTAAATGTCTCAACAGCCACCGGAACAGCGACCAGTCCTGAAAATGCGTACTATGCCCAGTCCGCCAACGGCAAGCAGTATGGCCCTGATGGCAGCGCCAGT
Organism: Trichlorobacter sp.; assembly: GCA_036786685.1. Lineage (GTDB taxonomy): Bacteria > Desulfobacterota > Desulfuromonadia > Geobacterales > Pseudopelobacteraceae > Trichlorobacter. The sequence goes on along the minus strand of DAIQQT010000021.1, from coordinate 10,987 downwards.
TTTGCTTCATCTGCAATCATGCCAGCCGGTGGCAATCAGCCCCACAACAACATGATGCCCTACGGTACCCTTAACTGTATTATTGCACTTCAGGGTATTTTCCCTGCAAGACCGTAGTTTGGGGAGGATTTTTATGCGTCTTTTCAGAATCCTGATTACGGCTGCTGCTTTCCTGGGCCTGTCAGTTATAGCACAAGCAGCTGTTACAATAACCGGCGGCCTTGATGTAACATATCCGACCATGAACAGGGTTACGGACCGCTCGGGATATCCTGTTTCTGCCAATACCTCATTACCCTATGAGGTTCTTGAAATCAGGACCACTACCGCTGGCGATACCCTGACCGTAACCATGGGAGCGGACACCCAGTTTGATTCGTTTCTTGCACTCTACTCGTCCTTTAACGCTGCTAACCCGCAAACAAACCTCCTGGCTGCAGATGATGACAGCGCAGGGTATCCCCATGCGCAATTGACCAAAACCGGTCTGGCCGCAAACACAACCTATTATCTGGTGATAACCAGCTATGCTAGCGGGAGCGACACGGTTTATCCTCTGTATGGCAGTTACAGCCTGACCCTTGGCGGGAATTTTTCAGTGGTGCAGAAGGCAACCACTACATCGCTGAACGTTTCTGCAACCCCGGTTATTCAGGGGCAGGAGATTACCTTGACCGCTACGGTTGTTAAGAGCGGAACAGCCCTGCCCACCGGTACGGTAACCTTCAAGGAAGGCAGTACCACGTTGGGAACAGGAACCGTCAGTAACGGTCAGGCCATCTTTGCCACGTCAGCATTGACGGTGGGCAGCCATGCCATTACAGCGCAATATGGTGGAGATCTGAAGAACAGTAGCTCAACCTCAACAGCCGTAACTGTGGTTGTTGCTGAAGCGCAGAAACAGCTTGCGGTCAGCGTTGTGGGCAGTGGTTCTGTTATCAGCGATCCTGTCGGCATCAGTTGCGCTGCTGGCAACAGTAACGGTTGTGCTGCTGCTTTTGATGCTGGCAGTACGGTAGTTCTTACTGCAACAGGCAATACCGGCTTTGACTTCAGCAACTGGTCCGGCGCATGTACCGATAGTAATGGCTGCAGCGTCCTTATGGATACGGACAAATCAGTTACCGCGACCTTCACGGTGCAGAGCAATGTCAAGGTTAACAATATCAGTTATGGAACCCTGAACAGCGCCTATCTTGCTGCTGGTGACGGTGCTACCCTTATGGCCCGTGACCTGATTTTTGTTGAGGATCTGCTGTTAAATCGCGGGATCAACGTTGTTCTGCAGGGTGGCTATGCAGCTGGTTTTGGCAGCCATACCGGCTATACAACACTGCAGGGCGTGCTTACCATCGGCACTGATCGCGTGGTGCTGGATAATCTGAAAATTAAATAGAACAGCAGGTAAAACCGGCACAGAGAATCTGTATCCGGGTTGCATACTGTTTTCTGCACAGGATCTCTGGATGTCTCTTGATACCCCGCTCAAACCTTCAAGGGTGTATGCGCTTGATTTTTCCCATTGGAAGAAGGCAAGTCTGCGTTCCTGCTTTGCCGGCAGTCAGGTGCGGTTTGTTACACAGATCACGCAGGTTCCTGCAGGCTCAACCCTGGCGGTATGGGGATGCAGAGAACTGTCCGGCCTGGCTGACAATGTAACGGTTATTCGACTGGAAGATGGTTTTATCCGCTCAGTTGGTCTGGGGGCAGATCTGACCCGTCCGGTGTCGTGGGTGGTTGATCGGCAGGGGATCTACTTTGATGCCACCCGCCCTTCAGGCCTTGAAGAACTGTTGCTGACCACAGCTTTTTCCGATGACTTGTGCAGGCGGGCAGCGCAGTTGCGTGAACGTCTGGTGGCTGTTGGCCTTACCAAGTACAACCTGTCCGGTCGCAGATGGCAGCGGCCTGACACTGATAGGCCGGTCATTCTGGTGCCGGGGCAGGTGGAATCAGATGCCTCGCTGGCCTATGGGGCACCAGGTATTAAAACTAATATGGAGCTGCTGCAGGCGGTGCGGGCAGCCCATTTAGATGCCTACCTGATTTACAAACCCCATCCAGATGTACTGGCAGGTCTGCGGGCCAAAGGGCAGGCTGAGGATCAGGCCCTGACCTGGTGCGATGAACAGATAACAGATGTTGCCATGGGGGAGTTGTTGCCTCTGATTGATGAACTGCACACCATGACATCGTTAACCGGCTTTGAGGCGTTACTGCGGGGGAAAAAAGTGACCTGTTACGGTCAGCCTTTTTACTGCAGCTGGGGATTGACAACAGACTTGCTGCCGGTTGCTCGTCGGTCCCGGAGATTGACATTGGATGAACTGGTCGCCGGCAGCCTGCTGCTGTATCCTCGTTATATGAGCAGAACCAGTGGTCAGTTGATCACTGCAGAGCAGGCCCTTGAAGAACTTTTAACCTGGCGTGAGCAGATGCCTGAAACTGCGACGCTCTGGACCAGGCTTAAAAGAATTGTGCTTCGTCTTGTTGTGGGAGTCAGATAAATGGAGCTGCGTCGTTTTCTGTTATTACAGGGGGTTTGCTCCCCTTTTTTTGCCTGTCTGGCAGAGCGGTTGATCCGTGAAGGACACCGCGTTCATAAAATCAACTTTAATGGTGGTGATGCTGCCTATTGGCGGGGGATGCCTGCCCGGTCATTTCGTGGACCGGTTACTGACTTGCCTGTTTTTCTTAAAAGTACGTTTCAGGAACATCAGATCAGCGATATTGTCCTGTTTGGTGATCGGCGCCCTGTCCATACATCCGCTGTAGAACTGGCACAATCAAGCGGTATTCGTGTCCATGTCTTTGAGGAAGGGTATTTCCGTCCCCATTGGGTGACCCTTGAGCGGGATGGGGTGAATGCCCATTCCCTGCTGCCCCGTGATCCTGTCTGGTACCGGGTAACCGGGAAACGGCTGGGCACGCTTTCGGCTCCTGAGACGTTCAGATCTACCCTGCGTGTCCGGGCTACCCATGACGTGTTGTATCATCTGGCAAGCCTGAGCAATCCTTTGCTCTATCCGGGGTATCGCACCCATGCACCCCATGTTGCACCGGTTATGTATGCCGGCTTTGTCCGTCGTTATATCAGTAATCTGTACCATGCAAAGCGGGATGCAACGGTTATTGCGGCCCTGATTGCAGGCCGCAGGCCGTACTATCTGCTTCCGCTGCAGCTTAACAGCGATGCCCAGATACGTGATCATTCCAGTTTTCGGGATATGCCGGAGGTGATGGCCTATGTTATGGCGTCATTTGCCCGCCAGGCACCACCTGACAGCCGGTTGGTGATCAAAAATCATCCGCTGGATATGGGGCTGGTGTCCTATCCCCGGATCATTGCCGGGCTTGCGCGGCAGTTTGGGGTAGCCGGTCGGGTTGATTATCTTGAGACCGGCAATCTTGAGGCGTTGGTGCAACATGCCCGTGGTACGGTTACGGTCAACAGCACGGTAGGAGGTGTAGCGCTGCAGTTTGGTTGTCCCACCACGACCCTGAGCGACCCGATCTATAACCTGACCGGTCTGACTTTTCAGGGTGAGCTGGATCATTTCTGGCAGCACGGTGAACCGCCTGATCAGGAGCTGTTCCACTGTTTCAGGACAACGGTTATTCAGGCCACCCAGATCAACGGCGGGTTCTACTGCAAACGGGGTATTGAGTTGGCGGTGCAGAACGCAGTCGGCCCGTTGACGGCAGAGATATCACCGCTGGAGGCGCTGCTTCGGGCCACTACGTCCTGACGGTTGATTATTGTCCGTATGAAAGAAACAGAAATTTACTGACCTGCGCGCAACACAGAACTTCTGTCGGTGTCAAATCCGTTGTTGGAGGAGGAAATGATGAACTGCAGATCCATCCTTGGCAAAAAGGGCATCAGGTTGTTTTTCGTGTTTTGTCTGGCCTGTCTTTTCCCGCTTACCGTACATGCCGCCATTGTTGCTGACCACACAAGGACGGTGGATGTGTCAGCCTCAGAGGTGGCGCTGGCAAAAAGCAGACTGCATATCGCGTATGGTCATACTTCCCATGGCAGCCAACTGGTAACCGGTATGAGCGCCCTCAGTTCGTATAATTCCCTCTACGCATTTTCATCCGGTGGTGCCAATGGCAGTCTGGATTTCCGTGACTACGCGATGGCTGGAGACGTGGGGTATTATCCAGACTGGTACAATAATGCCCGTAGCTACCTTGGCTCTCCGGACCCGGCCACCGGCAGGGGAACAACAAATCCGGCTATTAACGTAGTGATCTGGTCCTGGTGTGGTCAGGCTTCCAGCTACTCTGAACAGGATATGATCGACAAGTATCTGACCCCCATGTCCCAGCTTGAACTGGAATATCCGGGTATTCAGTTTGTCTATATGACCGGACATCTGGATGGCGGGGGGGCAGCAGGCACACTGCACCTCCGCAATAACCAGATTCGCAGCTTTGTGCAGCAGAACAACAAGGTCCTGTTTGATTTTGCCGATATTGAGAGCTACGACCCCTCTGGAAATGAGTTCTATACCAGGCTGGCAAACGATAACTGCGATTATGACAGTGATGGTAACAACAGCCTTGACCAAAACTGGGCTGTTAACTGGCTTGCAGACCCTGACAATCAATACAGTAATTTGAAAACTCTGGCTGAAACATACTGTGGTGACTGTGTCCATAGCCAGAAACTGAACTGCGTACAGAAAGGAAGGGCCGTCTGGTGGCTCTGGTCACGATTGGCTGAAAGACAGCCGCTGATTATGAGACGGACCGGCACCGGCAGTGTTGCCAGCAGTCCGGCAGGTATCAGTTGCGGTAGTGATTGCGGCGATTTTTATGCCGAGGGTAGTCAGGTGACCCTTACGGCGACACCGGAAAACGGCAGTGTTGTGACCGGATGGGGTGCTGATTGCCCCGGTTGCGGCACAAATGTGGTTTGTAATGTCACTATGGATCGGCCGCGGAGTTGTTCGGTTACGTTTGTGCCCGGCCATACCTTGACAGTAAGCCGCAATGGTGCCGGCTCGGGTAGTTTGACCAGCCTTCCGGCCGGGATCAGCTGTGGCAGCAACTGCAGCTCCTCTTTTGCTGCCGGCTCCAGTGTAACACTGCTTGCTACTCCAGCCTCTCTGGACAACGCCTTTACCGGTTGGGGGGGCAGCGGTTGTGGTGCTTGTCCCTGGACAACCGATACCTGTGTTGTGCAGATGGACAGTGACAAGCTTTGCTCTGCAACCTTTGAACCGGCCAGTCTGATGGTTGTACACAAGACGGGAAATGGCAGCGGCAAAGTGACCAGCAACTATCCCGGCATTGACTGTGGTTCAAGCTGTTATGCAGCCTATGCAAAGACAATGACCGTCTCGCTGTTTGCCACCCCTGAAGAAGGCTCGGTCTTTGCCGGCTGGCAAGGGGACTGTGAAGGAAACAGTTGTTTGCTGCTCATGAACACGCGACATGATGTAACAGCGGTTTTTGCGCAGGAAGATACGGCCTGGCTGCTTGGAGGGGATAAGTACAACAGCATTGCCGGAGCCTATGCCGCAGCCGGTAGTTCTGCCACCATCAGGGTCAGAGATAAGCAACTGAATGAAGTGCTGCAACTGAACCGGGGGATCAATGTGAAGCTGCTGGGTGGATATGACAACGGTTACAGCATGGCAAGTGGTGTAACAACGATTAACGGCAGTGTGACCATTGGTGGCACCAGTGGAGAAGTTACGCTGAGTAATTTTGTGATACGCTGATGAGCCTGACAGATCGTAAGTAGCGAACTGCAGGAGACCGGAGAGCGCCATTGGCACCAGTTACATGTACTATTCTGATCACCGGGGCAACCGGTGCCATCGGTTCTGCACTGGCCTTGCAGTACGCCGCTGCCGGGCATTGCCTGCTGCTGACCGGGCGAAACGCTGAAAGACTGGAGCAACTGGCTGGTAGTTGTCGAGAGCGGGGGGCCCGGGTTGTGACGCTTGTCTGTGACCTGCGCGACCATCGTGGTTGTCTGCAGCAGTTACAGCAACTCTCTGAACAACATTGCCCGGATCTGGTAATTGCCAATGCCGGTGTCAGTAGTACCGCTGATAAGGATGGTGAGTCCTGGCAGGCGGTTGAAGAGGTGATCAGCGTAAACCTGCTGGCCACCATGGCTACGGTTCAGGCGGTGGTTCCTGCCATGCGTTGTAACGGCGGAGGGCAGATCGCCCTGATCAGCTCGCTGGCTGCCTGGTATGGTCTGCCGGTCACCCCTGCCTACTCAGCCAGCAAGGCAGGCATCAAGAACTACGGAGAGGCGCTGCATGCCGGCCTTGCCGGGGACGGCATAGCGGTTTCTGTGGTTCTGCCCGGATTTGTCAGCTCTGCCATGTCACGCACGGTACCCGGTCCCAAGCCGTTTTTGATGTCTGCAGAGCGGGCAGCGCAGTTGATCATCAAAGGGCTGGCGCGCAGGCAGGCCCGTATCAGCTTTCCATTTCCACTTAATCTGGGCTGCTGGCTGCTGGCGATGCTGCCTTCGTCAGTTGCAGGTTGGCTGGTCAGAAGGTTTGGCTACGATGTCTGAAATGTTGTTAATCAGTATCGGTCTGCCGCTGGCCTGCTGTCTTACCTTTTCATTTGCGCTGGAACTGCTTCTGATCCCCCGGCCTGTCTGGCCGTGGCAACGTCCGGTGAACTCCGTGTTGCTGCATAAGGGGATCTGCCTACTGTTATTTGCCTCGCTGCTGCTGCTACTGCAGCGCCCCTGGTTCTGCTGCATCAGCATCCTCGCCCTGCAGGTGATGGTGGTGATGATCAGCAATGCCAAGTACCACTCCCTGCGGGAACCGTTCATCTATCAGGATTTCAGCTATTTTATCGATGCCCTGCGCTTTCCACGACTGTACCTCCCGTTTCTGGGGATTGGACGGGCGCTGGTTGCCGTTGTCGCCTTTTTCGCTGCCATCTATGCTGGTCTAATACTGGAACAACCGTTACGAGTTGCGTACTCTTTTCAGCAGATCAGTGCTTTGGCAATGGTCTTGATCGGCATAGGTCTGGTACTGCTGCTGCTGCTTGGCAGCTCTGTCAGACATCGCTTAACCCTTGAACCGGTGACAGACTTGCAACAGCTGGGGCTGTTTGCCAGCCTCTGGTGCTATTTCCGGGCAGAACAGCATCCCTGGCAGGGGGAAGGGGTAGCCTGTTTTCAACAGAACCTGCCGCAACCGGGGCCTGGTGAGCAACGTCCCAATATGGTGGTGATTCAGAGTGAATCATTCTTTGATCCCCGTCGCTGGAACAGAAGCATCATGCCAGACCTGTTGCCGCACTTTGATCGCCTCAAGCAGGAATCACTGCAGCACGGTACCTTAACGGTTCCGGCGTGGGGGGCCAATACGGTGCGGACTGAAGCGGCCTTTCTGACCGGTATTCCCAATCAGCAGTTGGGCATCCATCGCTTCAAGCCCTACCGACGTTTTGCTCGTCAGCGGCTGGCCACCCTGGTCAGCTACCTCAAGAAGCAGGGCTACCGGACGGTCTGCCTGCACCCGTATGCATCCGGTTTTTATGATCGTGCAACCGTCTTTCCGGGGTTGGGGTTTGATCAGTTTATCGACATCACCCGCTTTTCTGCTGTTGACTACCATGGGCAGTATGTGGGGGATACTGCGGTGGCCCGTGAGATTTACGTTGAGCTTGCAGGGCACGACACACCGGGCAGCAAACCGCTCTTTCTGTTTGTGATAACCATGGAAAACCATGGACCATTGCACCTTGAAAAACCGCAACCGGAAGACAGACAGCGTTTTTTCACCGCATCGCTGCCGGAAGGGTGTGATGACCTGACTGTCTACCTGCATCACCTTGAACAGGCTGACCTGCTGTTGGGAAAAGTCCGGGAACAGCTTGCAGCTATGCAGCATGAGGGCTTGCTCTGTCTGTACGGTGACCATTTGCCGATCATGCCGCAGGTTTACCAAACATTAGGGGAGCCGGATGGCACGGTTGATTACCTGGTTTGGAGCAACAAAAAACAGATGGATGGCGTTGCCGCACAAATGCTGGCGGTGGAACAGTTGGCAGCGGTTCTGCTGAAAAAGGCAGGGCTTGGCGCGGTGTCCCAGTCTGGCAATTCGCTCTAAACGATGTTACAGTGCGCACATGTATTCGGCAGGAGGTGGAAAAATGGAGCTTGACTACTCATCGCTTGCGCATGCAATCGCCCAGCTTGAAAAAAGCATCAGGTTTGCCACATCAGACATGGCCAGACAGGATACCGATCTGTTTGAACAGTTAAGGAACTCGGTCATCCAATGTTTTGAGTTTACCTATGAACTCAGCTGGAAGATGCTTAAACGCCATCTTGAAGCAATATCTGCCACCCCTGAAGAGCTAGACAGCAGCACCTTCCAGAACCTGATCCGTCTGGGAAATGAAAAAGGACTGCTACGTTCAGACTGGTTACGCTGGAAAGCCTATCGCCAGGCCCGTACTGACAGCAGCCACACCTATGACAGCAACAAGGCTGAAGCGGTCTACGCACTGGCTCCTGATTTTCTGGATGAAGCACGCTATCTGTATCAACAGCTTACCGCCGGGACGCCCGGCGAATGATCCATCCTGCCGCCATTCAGTCGTTAGCCCTCAGTCCCCATGATCAGGAAGAACTGCAGCGGCTTCTGCAGCAACATCTGGCAGGCTGTGTCGTCTGGGCATTTGGTTCGCGGGTGACCGGTAGCCACAAACCGTATTCCGATCTTGATCTGGTAATCGTTACTGAACAGCCATTGTCTTTGGAACAGCTGGCAACTCTGCGGGATGCCTTTGATACGTCAGACCTGACTATCCGGGTTGATCTGGTGGATTGGGCCGCAGCCAGTGAGAGCTTTCAGAGGATCATTTTGCAGCAATATCTGGTGGTGCAGGAAGGATAAAAACAGTCGACTGACTGCTGACCGGATCGTGGTGAAGTAAAAAAAACGGCCTGGGTAGCCAGCTCGGCTGCCCAGGCTCGTATCGTGCCACCATGACCGGTAGACTTCCCCCCCAGATGCCGTTACGGTGTCCCAGTCTGGCAATCCGCTGTAAATAGAAGAGGCTCCCAAGTTGTATTTCGTTTATTGGATTTTTTTATGGGGTGAATGTGAATATAACTGGGTTGTGTTTTGGGTATTTATGTTTTGTATGCACCTGTTTCTCAAAGAGCGGCAGCTCCCCTACAGTATCAGGACTTCAACCGAAAACTTTACCTCCTACGATGTTATCAGGGTGGTACCACTGTATGCCGTTGGTACTATTCTGCAAGCGGCGAAAACGCAGGCCGTTTGATGGCTGGGCTGACATTTTAGTATGATCAGCAGACTTCCCCCCCAGAGGCCGTTACGGCTTGTTTTCTGCACTACCCCCAGTGTCTATTCAGATGCGGTCCTGCAGGTGTTGATGCAATCTCCCCACCTTGAACTGGTGGGGATTGTGGCCTCTACCCGTATTCTGCGCAAGAAAGGCTGGTCAGGGTGGGATGCTGTACGGCTGCTACGTAAGACCGGCCTGCGCTATGCCACCTATCTCTGGACAGTGACTACTCTGTATAGCCTGCTGCATGGCCTGATGGCAGATGCTCAAATCCAACAGGTGCCAACCCATGCCACCCGGGATATTAACAGCAGCAACAGCCTGGAGTTTGTTAAAAATCTGCAGCCGGATCTGCTGCTTTCGGCCCATTTTAACCAGTTGATCGGGCCGGAGCTGCTTGGATTGCCGCTGCAGGGATCTCTGAATATCCATCCGGGCAGGCTGCCGGAGTATAAAGGGGTTGATCCGGTGATTCGTGCTCTGGACAAGGCGGAAAGCCAGGTGGGGGTGACGCTGCACCGGCAGGATGAAGGTTTTGACACCGGTACAGTTCTGGCAAAGGCAGGGCGTAGCGTGGCTGCCAGTGATACGCTGTTGAGTTTGAATCTTTGCCTGTTCCAACAGGGAGCAGAGTTGTTGCGTGATTTGCTGGCCGATAGTGCAGCGTTGCCGGCTGGAGAACCTCAGCAGCCTGATCTGCGGTATGATTCCTGGCCCGATGCAGCTTTGGTAAAAAGACTCCGCCGCTCCGGCAGGAGGCTGCTGGATGGGCGGCTCTGGTGGGCCAGCCTGCGGAGAAGTTTATGAGGCTGCTTCTGCCAGCCGTGCAACGGTGGTACGGATCTGCTCTTCGGTGTGGAGACAGGAGATGAAAAAGCGTAGCCGGGCTGATTTTTCCGGTACTGCCGGGTAGATGATCGGCTGGACGTTGATCCTCTGTTCAAAGAGCCGGTCCGCAAGACGAACCGCTTTGAGTGAGCTGCCAGTTATGGCCGGTATGATGGCAAGCCCGGCGCTGCTGCCGGTGTCAATACCGGCTTCGCGGGCCAGTTGCAGAAAGAGTTGTCCACGTTCCTTCAGGGTTTTGGTTAGTTCGGGATCTCGCTGGATCTGCTCAAGGGCTGCCAGTGAAGAGGCGGCAACCGACGGCGGCATGCCGACGCTGTAGAGGAAGCCGGGGGCCAGGAATTTGAGGTGCTCTACCAGTGCGGTCTCTCCGGCAATATACCCGCCGCAACCGGCCAGAGATTTACTGAGGGTCCCCATCCAGATATCAACATCAGTCCCCTGCAGGTTAAAATGCTCCCGTATCCCCATCCCTTTTTCGCCCATGATGCCGAATGAATGGGCCTCATCCACCATCAGAAAGGCGCGATAGCGCTTTTTTATTGCAACAAAGGCAGGCAGATCAGGGTAGTCGCCATCCATGCTGTAGATGCCTTCCAGTACTACTAGTACCCGTTCAAACGCGTGTCGCTGGGTTTTGAGGATCTGCTCAAGGGTTGTATGGTCGTTATGGGGGAAGGAAAGCCGTTTGGCGCCTGAAAGCTGTATCCCCTGCAGAATGCTGTTGTGAATCAGCTCATCGTGTAGCACCAGGTCTTTGGGACCGAACAGGTAGCCGATGGTGGAGACGTTGGTGGCGTGGCCGCTGACAAATGCCACT
>DAIQQT010000020.1:7421-15472 GCA_036786685.1 Trichlorobacter sp. | reverse complement strand
AGGCGTGGTTAACATGCATGCCATATTCACTGAACGATTCCCGATCAAACAGCAACTCTACCCGCTCACGGGCACCCAAACGGCCCTCTGCGTGACGTTTTTTCATCTTTTCCTTGCCGCCGCCAGCAAGCGCCATGGATCGCCGCTGCTGAAGTTCTTCAAGCAGCTCTTTCTTGATGGCCATATTCAACTCCTTTTTCTTTGGGCAAACAGTTGTTGTGTATGCGCAAACTATAGAACAGCAATACCGTTTTTCAAGTCAGGCAGCGTAAATAAATTTGTATAAAACAATGCTCTATTTTCAACATGCCGGAGATAGCCTAAGAAAACAGACTACTACGGACAACTGCTGCAGATAGTGCCCGTTGCCAGAAGTATATATTCATCTGAGCAGACCGGCATTTGAACCTGATTACGGCGGTTGCTGAATCCCTGTTGAACATTTCAGGGCTCCAACAGCAACCGTCCAAACATCCCCACTGGTGGCTTGAATCTGACAATGTTACGCGCCATACTGGAAAAAATATGGCGTTATCGCGGGCTGTTTCATAGATATGATGCAGCAACTGTTCTTCAAACTGCAGATCTCCATGCAAAACCCGCATATCTTGAAACATGCCTAAGTTCACCATATTTTTAGGAACCGGCACCATGATCCAGCTATAAAGAATCTGCTTCCAGCCACTTACCGGATAATACCATTGCGGGTTATTGACCATGGTGTTACCCGGGCAGCGTGGCACCCCAAACTGTTTCAGGCAGTCAATCAGCGTTCGGCAAACCGCTCTACCTCCCCCATACATTCCCGGGGAAAGTCATCGCTATACAACCATGGCACTATCATGATCGGTCCTCAGGGGCTTTTCATGCCGTCCTTCGCTTCCCAGGCTGAGATACGCAGCCACCGACGGCAGTGCAACCGCTTGCTCATGTTCAAGCAACCGGATCACACGACGGATAATGGCATCATTAAAGTGGACAATCAACTGTACCACACCATTGATATCCCCCCGGCGTTGTAGGCATTGCCGATCATAGCAAAGAATCGTGCATTCAGGTGCTGCAACCGCGCAAGAGAAGTTGAGCGTTCAATCTCGGTGGTCAGATAGCAGGTTGTTGAAAAACGTCATGAGGAAGCACGGCTACAAGGCGCACGGAGCACAGCGACTGAGACATAACATTTAGTTAGACGAAGAAGCGAGCACCGCGCAACGCCGTAGACGGGCTCCGCAGTAGTTTTTTCAACAGCCTGATAGAGTGGAGAGCGGGTTTGAAAGATCAGCAGATCTGTATTAGGGTCCCCACCAATTCGCCTATGCCGGTTCAACCATCTGGATCAAACTGATCATCGATTTTATTATCAAACGCCAGGCTCACCCGATTGTCCGGGGTAAGTAAAAGAAGGAAGGAAGAGACGTAAGGACAACGAAAAGCGCCCCTGCGAGAGTAACTCACAGGGGCGCTTTTCGGGTACCTTCTGTTATCGTACAGCTATTTTACCGCAGCGTTCAGGTCTGCCAGCAACTGTTCAGGGTCAAGTCCGTGGTTGATGGCCCCCAGATCAATCGGTTCGCTCTGGGCCCCCATGCAGCCGGCACAAGCCAGGTTGTACTTTTTCAGTACCTTGGCTGTTTCAGGATAGGTGCGCAACATCTCAAGAAACGTCATATCTTTGGTTATTTTAGCTGTTGCCTGTGCCATACGCTACCCCCTACTCGTATTTAATCTCAATAATTTCGTATTCTTTAGTGCCAGCAGGAACCACGACCTTAACGGCATCATCCAGCTTGTGACCGATCAGCGCCTTACCTACCGGTGAGGTGCAGGAGATCTTGCCCAGCTTGATATCAGCCTCGTCCTCGCCAACAATTTTATAGGTAATCTCTTCTTCTGACGCTGTGTCATACAGCGTAACGGTGGCTCCAAAAACCACCTTGTCCGGCTTGAGTCCGGTCAGATCAACCACATGGGCGCGGGCCAGCTTGCCCTGCAACTCCATAATACGGCCCTCAATAAACCCCTGGCGATTCTTGGCAGCATCATACTCTGCATTTTCTGAAAGGTCACCATGACTACGTGCTTCAGCAATATCCTGAATCACCTTGGGACGTTCTTCTCTGATCAGACGCTTCAGTTCTTCCTGAAGCGCCTCATGACTCTCTTTGGTAAGCGGTATGTTGTTTGACATCGGTTACTTCTGCTCCTGACAAAGATAATCCTGCAGCGGCTTAACCCGTAATTCCTGGCCTTTCAGGGCGATAATGGCATCAACAGCGGCATTGGCGCCAGTTGCAGTGGTATAATAGGCTACGCTGTGCATCAAGGCTTCACGACGGATGGAAAAAGAATCTGCCACTGCCTGAGCGCCCTGGGTGGTGTTAATCACCAGCTGTACCTCACCGTTTTTCAAGGCATCAACAATATGGGGACGGCCTTCCATAACCTTGTTGATCCGACGCACCGGAATCCCTTTTTCTTCAAGGAATGATGCTGTACCGCCGGTGGCAATGATGCCGAATCCGGCTTTATACAGTTTTTCAGCAGCTGAGACAACATGTTTCTTGTCTCCATCCCGCACGCTGATAAAGGCATTGCCGGATAGCGGCATCTTGACATTTGCGCCCAGCTGCGATTTGGCAAAGGCCTCGGCAAAGCTGTCGCCGATTCCCATTACCTCACCGGTAGATTTCATCTCAGGCCCCAGAATGGTATCCACACCTGGAAACTTGACAAACGGGAAGACCGCTTCCTTGACTGAAAAGTAATCCGGTACAATGTCACCGGAGACACCCAGTTCTGCCAGGGTTTTGCCAGCCATGATCCGGGCAGCGATCTTTGCCAGCGGACGACCGGTGGCCTTGGAGACAAACGGCGCGGTACGGGACGCACGGGGGTTAACCTCAAGGATATAGATGGTGCCATCCTTGACGGCATACTGGACGTTCATAAGACCGATAACATTCAGCTCAAGGGCCATGATCTCGGTCTGGCGGCGTACCTCGGCAATCAGTTCCTGGGACAATGAGTACGGTGGCAGGGAACAGGCGGAATCACCGGAATGGATACCAGCCTCTTCAATATGCTCCATGATCCCGCCGATCACCACCTGCTTGCCATCGCAGAGGGCATCCACATCAATCTCAATAGCTGCATCCAGAAATTTATCCACCAGAATAGGATGCTCAGGCGAGGCCTGGACCGCAGTGGTCATGTAGCGCCGCAGGTTCTCCACATCATAGACGATCTCCATGGCACGACCGCCCAGCACATAGGAGGGGCGTACCACCACCGGGTAGCCGATCCGGTTGGCTACCTCTTCTGCCTCTTCAAAGGAACGTGCCGTACCATTGGCAGGCTGCAGCAGATTCAGCTTGTGCAGCATCTCCTGGAACCGCTCACGATCCTCGGCCCGATCAATGGCGTCCGGGCTGGTACCGATGATCGGTACGCCTGCTTTTTCAAGGGCCACTGATAATTTAAGCGGCGTCTGGCCGCCAAACTGCACGATCACCCCCACCGGATTTTCCTTGGCCACGATTTCCAGCACATCTTCCTGGGTCAGCGGCTCAAAGTAGAGCCGGTCAGAGGTGTCATAGTCAGTGGAAACTGTTTCCGGGTTGCAGTTGACCATGATGGTCTCATAGCCATCCTCTGCCAGGGCAAAGACACCATGCACACAGCAGTAATCAAACTCGATCCCCTGACCGATCCGGTTGGGTCCGCCCCCCAGAATGATGATCTTTTTGCGGTCAGTTACCTCTGCCTCGCACTCTTCCTCATAGGTTGAATAGAGATAGGGGGTATAGGCCACAAACTCGGCTGCACAGGTATCCACCCGCTTGTACACCGGACGCACCTTCAGGTTCCAGCGCAGTTCACGCACCTGGTCTTCACTGGTCTTCCAGAGTTTGGCCAGCATTTTGTCAGAGAAGCCGTACTGCTTGGCTTCAAATAACTGGTCACGGGTAATGGCGGTTGGATTCAGCCCTTTCAGCTCTTCTTCCTTTTCAATAATCTGGCGCATGTTGTTCACAAACCAGGGATCAAAGGCGGTATGCTTGTACACCTCATCAACCGTCATGCCGCTGCGCAGGGCATCCCCCAGGTACCAGAGCCGGTCTGCGTTAGGAATGCTCAGTTTTTCCAACAATAGTTGCTGTTCATGGGCAGTCAGGGAACGGCGGGTCTCACTGCCAAGATCAAACAACTTGGAATCAAAACCGCAGACACCAATCTCAAGGGAGCGAAGCGCCTTCTGGAATGATTCCTTAAAGGTCCGGCCAATGGCCATCACCTCCCCCACTGATTTCATCTGAGTGGTCAGTGTGGCATCAGCTGCCGGGAACTTTTCAAAGGTAAAGCGTGGGATCTTGGTAACCACGTAATCAATGGTCGGCTCAAAGCAGGCCGGTGTCTCGCGGGTAATGTCATTGCGGATCTCATCCAGGGTATAGCCAACAGCCAGCTTGGCAGCAATTTTGGCAATCGGGAAGCCGGTGGCCTTGGAGGCCAGAGCAGATGAACGGGAGACCCGGGGGTTCATCTCGATTACCACCAGACGGCCATCACGGGGATTAATGCCGAACTGGATGTTAGAACCGCCGGTATCAACACCGATCTCACGGATGATCTTCAGAGAGGCATCCCGCAGGATCTGATATTCCTTATCAGTCAGAGTCTGGGCCGGGGCCACGGTAATGGAATCGCCGGTGTGAACCCCCATGGGATCAAAGTTTTCAATGGAGCAGATGATCACCACGTTGTCAGCCGTGTCTCGCATGACCTCCAGCTCATACTCTTTCCAGCCGATTACCGACTCCTCCACCAGGATTTCGTCGGTTGGTGAAGCATCAATCCCCACCATGGCCATCCGCTCGTACTCTTCCATATTGTAGGCGATGCCGCCGCCGGTACCACCCAAGGTAAAGGAAGGACGGATAATGGCCGGAAAGCCAACCTGTTTGATCACCTCCATCACCTCTGTACGGTTATGGGCCAGGCCTGATTTAGGTACAGACAGACCGATTTTCTCCATGGCCTGCTTGAACAGGGTGCGATCCTCAGCCTTTTTAATGGCAGGCAGCTTGGCACCGATCAGTTCAACACCAAACTTATCCAGCACACCCATTTCAGCCACGCTGACCGCCGTATTCAGGGCGGTCTGCCCCCCCAGGGTAGGCAGTACAGCGTCTGGACGCTCTTTTTCAATGATCTTGGCCAGAATCTCAGGGGTGACCGGCTCCACATAGGTGCGGTCAGCAAAATCAGGGTCGGTCATGATGGTGGCCGGGTTGCTGTTCAGCAACACCACCTCATAACCTTCCTCTTTCAGCGCCTTGCAGGCCTGGGTACCGGAATAGTCGAACTCGCAGGCCTGGCCGATCACAATCGGCCCTGCCCCGATAATCAGGATCTTTTTGATGTCTGTTCTTTTAGGCATTTACACGTTACTCCTTCGTGTTGTTATCTAAATATAAAATATACAGCTCCGGCCAGACAACAGCCGGCCCAAAGATAGTCAAGTTTCAGTGGTACTCCCATATAAAACACTGCAAACGGGACAAACACTGCCAGGGTAATCACTTCCTGTGTTATTTTCAGCTGTGCCAGGCTGAACGTGCCGTGATACCCGATCCGGTTGGCCGGCACCTGCACCAGATACTCAAAAAAAGCAATTCCCCATGATACCAGCACCGCCACCAGCCAATGACGATTGCTCAGGTTCTTTAAGTGGGCATACCAGGCAAAGGTCATGAAGATGTTGGATATGATCAGCAGGGCAACAGTCCTCATATGCTGTTCTTATTCCACTTGCATTGTATCAAGAGCAGTTTGCAGACGTGTTATATGGTGCTGATCAGCTGCCATCATTGCACTAAACATATTCTTAAAACTTTGATCCTCAAATGAGGCAACACACGCAAGATGTAAATCTGCAAGGTAGTTTTCAAGTTTTACAGCTGTTGCTAGCGCATCAACCAGCTTTGGCGGATAACTTTTACATTTGTGCAGTAGTTTTTCCAATTCACCAGTAATAAATACAGCCTGTTGCATATTAACATGTAAAGTCATCGACAAATTTTTCTTCATCTTTAAGGCAAGGCTAAATTGATCAGCATGGTGCTGCTCTTCATCTGCAGTCTTTTTCCACAACTCCTTAATATCCGCATCAGCAGCATAAAGATCAGCAAAAAAAAGATATAATTGTTTAGATAGCAGCTCAATTTCGCGACATTTTTCTAAAATCTGGGTATCATCGGATCTTGTTTGTGGCTCTTGCATCAAATCATCATCTCCAGTTATTCCGCTTCCAGCTCCTGCACCCAGCCACTGTCCAGACCAGCTTCTTCCAGCGCTTCTACTGCAACATCATACTCATCATGGGTTAATCCGCGATCAACACCTGAGGTCGTTGTTGCCCGCCAGGCAGGAAAATACTGGCTCATCAAGGCGATATGGGTCTCCTTGCCAAGATGTGCAGCAATCCATGGCAGGGTTTCAAACGAACCTGCCCTTCCCTGCGGTAATACCAAGTGGCGAATGATCAGTCCCTGTATTGCAATCCCGCTAGCATCAACCTGCAGCTGTCCTACCTGATGCAGCATCTCAGTCACAGCACGCCGGTTGATGGCCCTATAACCTGCTGCACCGGACACCTCCTCAGCCTGAATATCATCAGCGTACTTCATATCCGGCAGATAGATGCTCACCACTCCATCCAACAGTTGCAACGCCTCAACGGTCTCGTACCCGCTGGAGTTCCATACTACCGGCAGATTAAACCCCTGTGGAACAGCAAGCCAGAGCGCAGCCAGAAACTGGGGCAACCAGTGGGTGGGGGTCACCAGATTAAGGTTATGGGCCCCGCGCTTCTGCAGCCCCAGCATCCGTTTAGCCAGCTCTGCCGTGCTGATGGTCTCGCCATTATTCTGCTGGCTGATCGGATAGTTTTGGCAGAAAAGACAGCTTAGGGTGCAGCCTGAAAAAAAGATCGTGCCGGAGCCTTTACTGCCGCTGATCGGTGGTTCTTCTCCGTAGTGCAGATTGGCTGAGGCAATCCGTGGCTGGAATCCGCTTCGACACCTGCCCTGCCCACCTTTAACCCGGTTTACTCCGCAGTTATGGGGACAGAGGTCGCAGCTGGCCAACCGTTGATACGCCGTACGAACCCGCTGCAGCAGTTCACCTGATTGATATAGAGCGTGGTACTTCATACTGTAACCTTAAAATCTTAATGGCACGCGGATCAAATCTGATTTGAGCTGATTTACGCAGATCAGAATCAACAAAAACAGTTAAAAAAATCCGCAAAAATCAGTTTAATCCACGTCATCCGCGTGCTATTGGCCTTTATGTTGTTCCATAAGTTCCACAAACCGCCCAAACAGATACTGCGAATCATGGGGACCGGGTGATGCCTCTGGGTGATGCTGTACCGAAAACACCGGTAGAGTGCAATGCCGGATACCTTCAACAGTCTGATCATTCAGGTTTTCATGCCCCAGACAGGCCAGATCACCCAGCGATGCAAGATCAACCGCAAAACCATGGTTCTGGGAGGTTATCTCCACAACGCGGGTGGACATATCCATGACCGGCAGGTTTGATCCATGGTTGCCGAATGGCAGCTTGACAGTCTTGCCTCCCAGTGCCAGACCCAGCAGCTGATGCCCCAGACAGATGCCGAAAACCGGCTTCTTACCGATAAACTTACGGATCTCCTGTTGCACCGCCACCAGCGGCTCCGGATCGCCAGGGCCGTTAGAGAGGAAGATACCATCAGGATTCATAGCCAGGGCCTCTTCAGCCGGGAAGGTAGCAGGAACCACGGTCACATCACAGCCGGCATCCACCAGACAACGCAGGATGTTGTATTTGATGCCAAAGTCATAGGCCACTACTTTGTATTTCAGGGTGGCAGGATCAATCTGGGGATAGCCCTCTCCCAGTTTCCAGGCCCCTTCAGTCCAGTGGTACGGCTTGTCACAGGAAACACCTGAAGCCAGATCAAGACCTGCCATGCTGGGTATGGCCCTGGCCTTGGCCACCAG
>DAIQQT010000020.1:0-7411 GCA_036786685.1 Trichlorobacter sp. | reverse complement strand
CGAGGCATGGTCAAAATCCACAGTGGAGATGATCCCGTTCTGTGCCCCCTTATCCCGCAGGTGGCGGGTCAGGGCACGGGTATCCAGTCCATGGATACCAACCACACCATTCTCTTTCAGATAGGCATCCAGAGACATGGTGGAACGGAAGTTGGAAGGAAAGTCCAGATACTCCCGCACAATAAAACCTGACAGAAACAGTCCACGGCTCTCGATATCCTCAGGGTTGATGCCGGTATTGCCAATCTGGGTGTAGGTCATGGTGACCATCTGCCCCTTGTAGGAGGGATCAGTCAGCACCTCCTGATAACCGGTCATGGCAGTGTTGAATACCACCTCACCGGAGGCTTCACCACCGGCTCCAAATGATCTGCCTTCAAAGATGCGCCCATCAGCCAGCGCAAGGATTGCTTTCATGCGTTAGTACTCCTGAATTCTTGATTATCTACCGGAAAATACAACCTTACCACCAACAACGGTACATGCTGCTGCACCGGTCATGGTTTCCCCCAGCCAGGGTGAGTTCTTGGATTTGCTGGCGAGAACCGATTCGGTCACCGTCCACTGTTTTTGAGGATCAATCACGCTAATGTCAGCCACACTGCCAGCTTTGAGAGATCCGCGACCAAGACCCAATAGTTCTGAAGGTTTGCAGCTCATCTTTTCAACCAGTTGGGAAAGGGTCAGCACCCCTTCATCCACCAGTTTAAGGGAAAGCGGCAATGACGTTTCCAAACCAACAATACCGTTCATGGCCTCGTTGAATTCAACATCCTTTTCATCCAGATGATGGGGCGCATGGTCAGTTGCAATACAGTCAATGGTACCATCTTTCAGGCCAGCCTTGATCGCTGCCACGTCATCAGCCTCACGCAGGGGCGGGTTCATCTTGGCATTGGTGTTATAGCCACGTACCGCATCATCAGTCAGGCTAAAATAGTGGGGAGCAGTCTCGCAGGTTACCTTGACGCCACGGGCCTTTGCCTCCCGGATAATCCGCACCGAACCTTTGGTGGAGACATGGGCAATATGGATCGGCGCCCCGACATACTCAGCCAGCATGATCTCACGGGCAGTGGCAATATCCTCGGCCACCCGGGGAATCCCCTTCAGACCCAGTTCGGTTGAGGTAAAGCCCTCGTTCATCACCCCTTCCCCCACCAGCTCCAGCTCTTCTGCATGGGAGATGACCATAATGCCGATACCGGCAGCATACTGCAGGGCGCGCCGCATCAGTTCACTGTTTTTCACCGGCTTGCCATCATCAGACACTGCCACGCAACCAGACTCTTTCAACTCCCCCATCTCTGCCAGGCGGTCACCATGCATCCCCTGGGTGATGGTGCCCACGGGAAACACATTACAGAAGCCATCATTCTTGGCCTTGTTGATGATGTAGGAAGCGATCGCCTTGTTATCAATGGCAGGCTTGGTGTTGGGCATGCAGCAGACCGAGGTAAAACCACCAGCCACCGCTGCCCTGGTACCGGAGATAATATCTTCTTTATACTCCAGGCCTGGGTCACGCAAATGCACATGCATGTCGATCAGACCCGGCACCACGTACTTACCGCTTGCATCAATGGTCTCGGCACCAGCAGGAGCTGCCAGACCTTTGCCGATTTCCTTCACCAGACCGTTTTCCACCACAACATCAAGGGTATCATCAATCCCCTGGCTGGGATCAATCACTTTGCCGCCTTTGATCAGAAGATTCATATAATCACCTCATAAGAGTAAGTTTAAGTGGGTTATTCTACAGAGCCGCCACCGCAAACGTGGTACAGCATGGACATACGGACAGCGACACCGTTCTCCACCTGTTTCAGGATATGGGACTGACTGCCATCCACCACATAGGAGGACATCTCCACCCCGCGGTTGATCGGGCCAGGGTGCATGACCATGGCATTCGGCTTGGCCAGCTTCAGGTTTTCCGGGTTCAGGCCAAAATAGCGGGCATACTCACGGGTATTGGGCATCAGTGTCTTGCCTTGACGTTCCTGCTGGATCCGCAGCATGATTACCACATCAGCATCCTGAATTGCCTCTTTCATGGTGCCACAAACCGTGACATTACCCAGCCGCTCTACTCCTGGCGGCATCATGGTGGGCGGACCAGCCAGATAGATGGATGAGCCCATCTTGGTCAGACCCTGGATATCAGAGCGGGCAACCCGACTGTGGGTGATATCGCCTACCATTGCCACCTTGAGGCCATCCAGTCTGCCAAACTTATCCTTGATGGTCAGCATGTCCAACAGGCCCTGCGAGGGATGTTCGTGGGCACCGTCACCGGCATTGATGATGGAACAGCCAACCTTTTTAGACAGAAAATAATGGGAACCAGAGACTGCATGGCGCATGACAATAATGTCCGGCTTCATGGCCAGCAGATTCAGAGCGGTGTCAGCCAGGGTCTCTCCCTTGGTGGCAGAGCTGTTGGAAGGGGCGATATTGACCGTATCTGCCGAGAGTCGCTTGCCTGCAATCTCAAACGAAGTGCGGGTGCGGGTGGATGATTCGTAAAACAGGTTGATGATGGTCTTGCCCCGCAGAGTGGGCACCTTCTTGATGTCGCGGCTGTTCACCTCACGCATGTTTTCAGCAGTGGAGATCAACAGCTCAATCTCTTCCTTGCTCAGGTCACGCAGTGCAATAATATCCTTATGCTTGAATTCCATGGCCCCTCCCCTGTTATTTTTCAAGAACCACTTCAACCGGCTGCTGTTTATCATCAAAAGATACTTCAACATTTTCCTTCAGGCTGGTGGGGACGTTACGACCCACAAAATCAGCCCGGATCGGCAGTTCGCGATGACCACGGTCAATCAGCACGGCAAGCTGTATGCAGCAAGGGCGGCCATGATCCATCAAGGCATCCAGAGCAGCCCGGATGGTGCGACCGGTAAACAGTACATCATCCACCAGCACCACCCGCTTGCCTTCCAGAGAAAAAGAGATGTCAGTCTTGCCAACTGATTTATGGGGGGTCTGCTGCTTGAAGTCATCCCGATACAGCGTAATATCAATTGAACCAACCGGAACCCGCTCCCCTTCAATAATCTCCATACAGCGCGAGATTTCTCTGGCAATATACGCGCCGCCGGATTGAATACCAACCAGCACCACATCAGCCAATCCCTTGTTTTTCTCAAGTATTTCGTGAGAAATGCGGGTAAGAGCCCGCCGGATGCCGCTGTTGTCAAGAATAACCGTCTGGGTTGAATCAGTTGCCATAATCCACTCCCTTCTGAAATAGAAAAGGGTCTCTCCGCCCGTGCGCGGAAAGACCCTCTTGAATATGTGGCTGTAACTGTTGCACCTTTGTTAACCTCACGGGGTTAGATTAAAAGGCAGATATGAAAGAAGTGAGATACTCTACCACTCTCCTGCAAAAACGGTCAAGGGGAAGTTTTGACCGAGGCCATATGAATAGCCCTGATAAAGGTAGCCTCAGTTGCCTGCTTGATTTCCTCAATAACTCCCTGGGGAACAGCAGAATCAACAGAGAGGATAACCATTGCCTCGCCTTTCTTTTCACTGCGCCCCAGATTCATGGAACCGATATTGATCTCATGCGTGCCCATGATGGTACCGATCTTGCCGATCATGCCGGGACGATCAGCATAGTGCAGCAACAGCATATGCTCTTCCGGCGTAAAGTCCATGGCATAGTCACGCAGCCGGACAATCCGTGGAGCCCCCTCAAAAAGCGCACCGGCAATGGTGCGACGCTTGCCATCACCCTCAGCAATCAGGGTAATCAGGTTGGAAAAGGCATCAGCCGAGGTGGTCTTGGTCTCTTCCACCACAATCCCCATCTGCTCCGCGATCAGGGCAGCATTCACCATGTTGACATCCTGCTCAACCACCCGCCCCAGTAAAGCAGCCAGACCGCAGACAGTTAGTGGTGAACAGTCATAGTGGGCAATAGCACCGGCATAGCTGAAAGTAATCTTCTCTGGGTGTCCATCCAGCAACTGGATACCAAAATCAGCCATCACATTGACCAGATTCAGGAATGGCCGCATCTGATCCATCAGGGCCATATCAAAGCGGGGAATGTTCACCGCGTTTTCCAGCGGCTTCTCATCCAGATAGTTCAGGATCTCTTTGGATACATCCACAGCCACATTGATCTGGGCCTCATGGGTATTGGCCCCCAGGTGAGGAGTAACCGTGACTCTGGGGTGGGCGATCAGCCCTTTGAGGACGTCGGTTCTGGGCGGTTCTTCGCTCCAGACATCCACGCCTGCAATGGCGATCTTGCCACTGTTCATGGCATCCAGCAGGGCAGGTTCATCAATGATTCCACCGCGGGCTACGTTCATCACAATCACGCCATCCTTCATCATGGCCAGTTCACGGCTACCAATCATCCCCTTGGTCTCGTCAGTCAACGGGGTATGCACGGTAATGATGTCGCAACTTTTATAGATTTCATCGTGGGAAACCAGCTTAACCCCCAGGTCATGGGCCCGCTTGACTGCAATATACGGGTCACAGGCCAGCACCTCACACTCAAAGGCCTTTAAGCGGGTTGCCACACGACCGCCAACCTTGCCCAGGCCGATCACACCGGCGGTCTTGCCTTTCAGTTCTACCCCGGTAAAAGGGGCGCGCTTCCACTCACCGGCCTTCAACGAGGCATTGGCCACGGTCACGTTACGACAGGCAGCCATCAGCAGCGCCATGGTATGCTCGGCTGCACTGTTGGTATTACCAAAGGGGGCATTCACCACAATCACCCCTTTTGAACTGGCATAGTCCACATCCACGTTATCAATGCCAACACCGGCCCGGGCAACCATCTTCAGGTTCCTGGCAGCATCCAGCAGATCCTTATCAACCGTGGTACCGCTACGGGTAATGATCACGTCATAGTCACCAATCAAGGCCAGCAGTTCTTCCTTTTTTAACCCAAGGCGGACATCCATCTCTATGCGCGGATCCTGCTTCAGCAGCGCAAGCCCTTGATCAGCAACCTCATCAGTAACAATAATTTTCATGGTCATAGTCCCCGTGTTTGTTGTATTCAAGTTTTTGCATCCTAGACCTGACCTGCAAAAAATGCAAGCGGACTGAAACTGTCTTGAGGTATACATTACCCATGCAAACCTTCAACATTGTACTGATAGAACCTGAAATACCACCTAACACCGGCAACATAGCCCGCCTTTGTGCAGCCACTGCTGCAACTCTGCATTTAGTCGGCAAACTGGGATTTTCCATTGATGATCGCTACCTGAAACGGGCCGGACTTGATTACTGGGACAAGGTTGACTTGAAGCGATGGGAAAACCTGGAACAGTTGCAGCAACAGCATCCGGAAGGCCGTTTCTGGTACCTCAGCACCAAGGTTGCCAGAAACTGCTATGAGCAGGGGATCTATCAGCCAGGAGATTTTCTGGTCTTTGGCAAGGAAACCGCCGGCCTGCCGGCTGAACTCCTGGCCGCCAACCCTGAACGCTGCCTGACCATCCCGATGCCGGGTCAGGTACGCAGCCTGAACCTGTCAAACGCTGCAGCAGTGGTTCTGTATGAGGCATTGCGTCAGACAGGACAACTTCAGTAACGTTGTTCCTGTTTGGGTACATACCACCTGATCAGATTATGCCCAATCCCGGCAGGGGCTGGCTCTATACCATGTATCCGGGATGAAACAACCGGCAGGTTATCCGGAACATAGAGAAAGGTGTAGGGTTGTTCTTCTGCCAGAATGTCCTGAATCCGGTAGTAGGCTTTTTTACGTTTTTCAATATCAAAGGTACTACGTCCCTTTTCCAGCAGACGGTCAACTTCCGGGTTGTTATACCCGATAAAGTTCAACTCGCCTGGTTTGGTTTTACTGGAGTGCCAGATATCGTACATATCCGGGTCCTGTGAGGTCATCCAGGCCAGCAGCACCACTTCAAAGTTCCCCTTGTCAATAAACTCCTTCAGAAATGCAGCCCACTCCACAATTCTGATCCGTACATCAACCCCCACCTGTTTCAGGCGTTGCTGGATGATCTGGGCCGTCATCAGTCGTTGCTGGTTACCCTGATTGGTCAGGATAGTAAAGCGCAGCGGCTTGCCGTCCTTCTGCAAAACCCCGTCCCTACCCGGCTCCCAGCCGGCTTCTGACAGCAGCTGTCTGGCATAGGCCGGATCAAAGGGGATATCTTTTACATTGGGATTATGGGCCCAGCGCCCGGGGATCATCGGGCCATTGGCCTTTTGTCCCATGCCGAACAGCACCCCCTGAATCAGTTCGTCCTTATTGATAGCAGCGGTCATGGCCCGACGGACACGGACATCTTTAAACAAGGGATGCCGCAGGTTATAGCCAAGATAGAGATAACCGTTGGAGGGATAGCGATACTTGTTAAAGGCAGCCTTGAAGCGGGGGGTATCGGTCTGACGGGCAAATTGCACCGGGGTCAACCCCATCTGGTCAATGCCGCCAGCCTTCAACTCCATGTACATGGTGGAAGTATCAGGAATCAGACGGAAGACGTATCGATCAAGATAGGGACGTCCTTCAAAGTAGGCCTTATTTGCCTCCAGCACGATTTTCTGGCCAGCCACCCACTCTGCAAAACGGAACGGCCCGGTGCCAACAGGCTTGCGGGCCAGTGGACTTCTGGTGATATCCTGCCCTTCCAGCAGATGGCTGGGCAATATAGCTGCCGCCCATGATGCTAAGGCAGGCGCGTAAGGTTTTGCGTAGCGTACCACGACGGTATGGGAGTCCGGAGTCGTAACTGCAGCAACCTGCTTGAAGTCTTCTGAATAAGCGGTGGGGGTCTTGGGATCAATAATAATCCGGTAGGTATAGAGTACATCACGGGAGGTAAACGGCTTACCATCATGCCAGGTTACATTCTTACGCAACTTGAAGAAAATGGTCAGGCCATCAGGAGAGACCTGATATGATTCCGCCAGATCACCAACTATTTTAAGGTCTTTGTCGTATTTAATCAGGCCGTTATAGATCAAGCCTGCCACGCCATGGGAGGCACTGTCAGAGGCGAGGATCGGAATCAGCGTAGATGCCTCGCCAATAGTACCCTCCACCAGGGTGTCACCGTAAGCTGGCGGGGCAGCAGAAGAACTGCTGCGGGATGTCGGCGTTTCTCCTGCGCTGCAGGCAGCGCAGAGCAGGCAGATCAGCCCTGCAATGCCGTAATATCGCCAGCGCTGGAGACCATGCCGGACAATCATTTCTCTTCCAGCTCGCCCCGGATGATGCGCCGAATTTTTTCATCCAGCTCTTTTTTCTTGGGATCAAGGGATTTGGCCTTTTTGTAGTACTTCAGTGCCTTTGGGCTTTGCTTGCGGGCCTGAGGTGCATGTCCAAGAGGTTCGATAATGGTGGGGTCATCAGGAACCAGTTCCGCTGCCGGCTCCAGGTAACTAACCGCAT
>DAIQQT010000019.1:0-15490 GCA_036786685.1 Trichlorobacter sp. | reverse complement strand
AGGCTTGGTGATATTAGCAAGTCGACACAGGGGCTTTCAGGAAGTGTGTTCAAAAAAGTTGACCCTCAACAAACTGATGCATTTCCGTTTCTTGAAAAAGGAAATGCATATAATTATAAGTTAGTTAAAGAAAATATCAGCTATGTAGATATGTCTGGCAAACCTAAGTTAGCCTCATTTTATCAAAAAGAACCTAAAATCCTTATTAGGCGAATCATTAACCGTCAAGATAGGCTCTCTGTTGCATATACTGAAGAAAAGCTGGTATTTAAAAAAGACATAAACCCATTCATTCCAACTAATATCCAGTTTCCTGCAAAATACCTCCTTGGCATTTTGGCAAGTAAATTTGTCTCTTATCTGTATGTAAACTCGTCTGTAATCGCCACAAAAGATGATTTTAGACAAACAACACTCACTGAACTAAGGTCACTCCCCATCCCCCACGCCACCGAAGACCAGCAGACAGCAATTATCATATTGGTGCAGCAGATCCTTGCCGCCCCCGACAGCCCGGAAGTTCCCCGGCTTGAGGCTGAGATCGACCGGCTGGTCTATGCCCTTTACAACCTGACGGACGAGGAGATCGCCCTAGTGGAGGGGAAGGGCTAACCATGCACGAAATCTTGCAAGCCACTATTCAACCAGAGCGCTTGCTTGGTCGCCGCTACCTGAAAAGCTTTGCAAGCGGCATTGCATATATGTTTGCCAGCTCAGCCACTCATTATGCCTGGCTGGCGCATCATTACGGTTGTTCGCGTGTCACCATTGATCTGTTGACGCTGGCAATTGAACCGGCAGAATTCAACATCAAACGTAATCAGATATTGGCTGAAATGTGCCGCAATAGCCTGATGCAAAGCGTAAAACGCTTGAAGCCGCCTGCATGTGTGGCTTCCGCGTGCCTTATCGCAGAATTTGGTATCCAGGATTATGCACTCAATGAACAGGGAAGTGAGTCTATCGGAAGATCAACAACTACAGTTACCTTAACTGATGATCGTGGCAAAGAATGGGCTGCGGTGAATTGCTTTGATAGAATGTTGGCTCAGGGTGACGGGTTTGGCGACCCGAATAGATAGGAAAACGACAATGGCCATAACAAAAGACATAGTTAAACTGGCTGTCTTTGAAGGCAAGCAGATCCGGAAAACCATCCATAACGATGAATGGTGGTTTTCGGTGGTGGATGTGGTGGCTGTTCTAACTGATAGCGCTGATCCGAAAGATTATTGGTATCGCATTAAAAAACGCGAAAAATTATCGGGTGTTGAGTTATCGACAATTTGTCGACAACTGAAACTGCCTGCGGCTGACGGGAAAAAATATACCACCGACTGTGCTAACACTGAGGGAATGTTCCGCATCATCCAATCCATCCCCTCCCCCAAGGCGGAGCCGTTCAAACGCTGGCTGGCACAGGTTGGTTACGAGCGGATTCAGGAGATTGAGAACCCGGAGCTGGCACAGCAACGGATGAAGGAGCTGTACGAGCAGAAAGGCTACCCCAAGGACTGGATCGACAAGCGGTTGCGGGGTATCGCCATCCGCCAGAACCTGACCGATGAATGGCAGGAACGGAGTATCAGTACAGAACGTGAATTCAGTATCCTGACAGCCGAGATTGCAAAGGCAACCTTTGGTATGACTCCATCCGAGCATAAGCAGTTCAAAGGGCTTTCCCGTCCCCAGGACAACCTGCGTGATCATATGACCGATCTTGAGCTGATCTTTACCATGCTAGGAGAAAAGGTGACCACCGAGATATCGCAGGCAGAAAAACCTAATACCTTTGAAAAGAACAAAAATGTGGCGAAACGGGGCGGTAGGGTGGCCGGTACGGCCCGTATTGAGACAGAAAAAGAGTTGGGCCGTAGCGTGGTCAGTAAGCAGAATTTTCTTCCCAAGGAAATTGCTGAGGATACGGAGGAAACTCAATGAAAATCTTTATCGCAGGCGGCACCGGGTTTGTTGGCGGCCATCTGACCGCAGAGCTGCTGAAGCGCGGGCATGAGCTGATTCTGCTGTCACATGCCGGGTCAGGCAAGACACAACCGGGCATCACACTCCAGCAGGGTGATGTCACTGATCCGTCAAGCTATCAGCAGGCCATGAAAGGCTGTGATGCGGTGATCAACCTGGTGGGGATTATCCGTGAGTTTCCTGCCAGGAGAATTACCTTTGAGCGGCTGCATGTGGAGGCCACCGCCTGCATGGTGCAGGCAGCACAGCATAGCGGCGTACTGCGCTATTTGCAGATGTCTGCCCTGGGGACACGTCTTGACGCGGTCTCCGGCTACCATCGCACCAAGTGGCGGGGCGAAGAGATCGTGCGGAGCAGCGGTCTGGCCTGGACGGTCTTCCGCCCTTCACTGATCTTTGGTCCCAAAGATGCCTTTGTAAATATGCTGGCAGGCAACCTGCGGCTGGCACCGGTCATGCCCACCATGGGGGATGGCAACTATCGGCTGCAACCGATCCATGGTGCTGATGTGGCCCGCTGTTATGCTGATGCTCTGGACAGACCGGAAACTGCAGGCCAGACCTATGAGCTGTGCGGTGAGGATCGCCTGACCTACCGTGAGCTGCTGGATGCCATTGCCGAAGCGTTAGGCAAGGGGCATCCCTGGAAACCGGCTCTGCCGCTATCACTGATGAAGCCGATCATCAAGGCACTGCAGGGGCTCAGCGCATTTCCGATCACCATGGATCAGCTCCAGATGCTGCTTGAAGAAAATATCTGCGATGGCTGCTGGCAAAAGACCTTCCAATTTGAACCGATCCGGTTCAGAGACGGTATTAAGGAGTACCTGCAACGATGATTAAGCGTCTGCTTATACTGTCTCTGCTCATGCCTGGCGCTGTCCATGGGGCTCATCAGGTAGAACGTGATGACCTGAGTGATGCCCAGTTGCTGGAAGTACTGGCAAAGGACGGGGATAATCTTAAAGATCCGCAGATCGGCGTGGCAACCTATTACGCATCCCGCTTTATCGGACGGCGGACAACCTCCGGCCAGCGCTATCACCCGGACAAGATGACCGCCGCCCATGCCCTGCTGCCGCTGGGCACCATGGTGACGGTTGAAAATTTCAAGAGCGGCCAGAAGGTTTCGGTGGTCATCAATGATCGCTGCCATCCCCGCCACATAGTCCGCAATCTGATTGACCTTTCCCGCGCAGCAGCCCAGCAGATCGGCCTGTGGGGCAAAGGAGCCATTAAGGTGCGGATTATGCCGTTTGAAAAGAAGCATCCACTGGATGAACTACTAGACGATGAAAAAGGATAACACAACCATGCAGAAGCTGTTTATTGCCGGCTGCGGCTACACCGGCACGTTGGTGGCCCATCAGGGACTTGCCCATGGCTGGTCAGTGGCTGTTCACCTGCGTGATGAAGAAAAGGCTGCAGCTTTGGCTAAAGCCGGAGCTGAAACCTGCCTCTGCAGTATGGATGATCTGGAAGATATCCCTGTTCTGCCAGTTACAGGCCGGATACTGCTGTACAGCGTCCCCCCTCAGGGTGGCGGCAGCATTGATCTGCGTGCCCGTAATTTCTGTGCCGCACTGGAGCGGGATCAGACAATGCCGACTAAAATTGTCTACCTGAGCGCAACCAGTGTCTATGGTGATACCGGCGGAACTGTGGTGACGGAGCAAAGCCCCACAGAGCCGACTTCAGCCATGGGCAAACGACGGCTGGATGCCGAGCAGTTGTTTCAGGCCTTTGGTCTGAAACATGACATTCCGGTGGGTATCCTGCGGGTCTCAGCCATTTACGGCAAGGGACGCCTGCCACTGATGCAGATCAATCAAGGGCAGCCGTTACTGCAGGAGGAACTGGCCAAGCCCTCCAACCGGATTCATGTTGACGACCTGAACCAGGTCTGTCTGGCTGCGCTTGAGCGGGGAAGCGGCATCTACAATGTCAGCGACGGCCATCCGGCCAGCATGACCGCCTACTTCAATGCCTGTGCCGATGCCCTGCAGAAACCCCGTCAACCCCAGATTAACCTTGAAGAGGCCCGCAGGGTAATGCCGCCGCTGCTGTTCACCTATTTCATGGAATCACGGGTGGTGGATAACGTGCGGATGCTGCAGGATCTGGATATTTCCCTGCGCTATCCTGAGATGCAGCAGGGGATAGCGGCATCTATCTGAACCGGATATACTTTAGAGCCTCTTGCAAAAAGTTATGAGGAAGGCCGGATACAAGGCGCCCGGAGCGCAGCGACTAAGACATAACAAACAGTTAGGCGAAGAAGCGAGCACCGCGTAACGCAGTAGACGGCCTCCGCAGTAGTTTTGCAAGAGGCTCACTTTACAGATTGCAAATTTCTGGTATAGGGGCTCTACACAATCAAGCAGTTTGAAACAATGGAGGCTCGGTATGAAAAAGCTCGTGGTACTGGCACTTATCTTGGTTAGCTGTGGAACAGCACAGGCAGGTTTTATGGATGAAGTTGACAAGCTGGTGACTGACGGCCAGCAAATCCGGGAACAGCTCCCCCCTGCCCAGGAAGAGGCGGCGCCACAAACGCGCTATGAAGCCCCTGCCACCGGTGAGGACCGGCATTATATCCAGTCTGATGACTTTTTTATCAGTGAGCAGCCAATGGGAGATAATGCCTGGATCTACGTTACTCTGTCCAAAATGACCCAGCCCCCTAACGCCCAAACCAAGGGCGAAGCCGAGTTTTTCAGGATTGCCAACGGTGCCAGCCAATGGACCAAATATTTCTGGCGTACCAGGCTTGCCAGACCGGACGAGATCCGCCTGGGGGCTCTGATGGTCATGTTTGAGGGACGTCAGGTCGTTGATGTGTACCAGCAGCCGGAGAACAAAGAGTCTGCCCGTCGGGATGCCTGGTTTATGGCCAAGATCACTGATGTCAGCGACCTGTACAAAGGCTATGTTACGGTCTCTGGAGGTTACAAGGTTAATCCGAAAAACCTGCGGGTGCTGGTTGGCAGATAACCGGCTGCAGAACATCTTTAGCACCCTGCTCACCACCTATGGCCCCCGCCACTGGTGGCCGGGTGAGACCCCCTTTGAGGTCTGTGTCGGCGCCATCCTGACCCAGAACACCAACTGGGGCAATGTTGAAAAGGCAATCGTCAATCTGAAGACAGCGGACCGGCTGTCTATTACCGGAATCAGCACGCTGTTACCGGATGAACTGGCAGCACTGATCAGACCGGCAGGTTATTTTAATGTCAAGGCGACCCGGCTACAGGCCTTTACTGGCTTTGTGCAGCAGAAATACCACGGTAGTCTGGACCAACTCTTTGCAGGCCCATGGCAGACAACCAGACACGAGCTGCTGATGGTCAAAGGGATCGGCCCTGAGACCGCCGATTCAATCCTGCTCTATGCCGGGCAAAAACCCAGCTTTGTGGTGGATGCCTACACCAGACGGATCTTTAGCAGACTGGGATTGGTGGATGAGCAGATCAGTTATGATCAGCTACGGAACTACTTCATGGATCGGCTGACCCTGAATACGGCCCTGTTTAACGAGTACCACGCACTGATCGTTGAGCTGGGTAAGCAGGCCTGCCGTCCAAGTCCCCGGTGCGCAGCCTGCTGCCTGTCAGCAGGCTGTCAGTACTACGCCAGTAACACCGCTTAATGACGCGCATACAATCATATTTTCGGTGGTGTACAGCAATATTCACCATCGTCAACAGCAGGAATACGTTTGCGAGACCCCCTGGGGGTCTCATCGCCTCCGTTGCCGCCCCTCCTGGTGACGGGGGCTTTTTTTGTCCTGCGGTTGACGCCCCACCACAAGTATGATTTAATCCCGCCTGTGGAAACCGATGCTTACATCGCCCTTGGCTCCAATCTGGGAGACCGGGAACTGAACCTGCTGCGGGCAGTGGCAGAGCTGGGCAAGATCCCCGGCAGCCGCGTCACCGGGCTTTCCCGCTTTTACGAGACATCCCCGGTGGGTATGCCTGTCGGCACCCCTGCCTTTTACAACGGGGTTGCGCGGCTTGCCACCACCCGGACACCCCGTGAGCTGCTGGCTGAGCTGCAACGGATAGAACGTGACAGCTTTGGCCGGACTCCCGCTGCAGAGCCGCAATCGCGGCGGATGGACCTTGATTTGTTGTTGTATGGCACGGAACAGTTGACCACACCTGACCTGATCCTGCCTCATCCGCGCATGACGGCACGCCGTTTTGTGCTGCTACCATTAGCCGATATTGCGCCCACTCTACGTGAGCCTGTCAGCAGGCAAACAATAGCTGATCTGCTGGCCAACCTGACCACCGACGAGCAGATCAGCCCTCTGGAGTAACAAACCTATGTTTCGCCTTTTGATCTGGTTACTTTTGGGCTATATCGGTTTTCGGGTTGTCAAACTACTGACAGCGCCGAACAAGAAGGTACCATCCGGCACTGTGCACCGTACCGGAGAAGAGACGGTGCAGGACCCGATCTGCAAGATGTATCTGGCAAAAGAAGATGCTATTGTCGGCACTCTGAACGGTACAAGGCACTATTTCTGCTCCATGGACTGTCTGGATAAATTCCGCGAACAGCTTGACCATACACACCAATCTTAATACCGGAGGCTCTAACATGAAGTTTTTTATCGACACCGCTGACGTCAACGAAATCCGCGAAGCCCACACCCTTGGCCTGGTTGACGGCGTTACCACCAACCCCTCCCTGATCGCCAAATCCGGTCGCAAGTTTAAGGATGTGATCAAGGAGATCACCGCCATCGTGGATGGTCCGATATCTGCCGAGGTAATTTCTCTGGATGCAGAAGGAATGGTGAAAGAGGCTAAGGAACTGGTTAAAATCCATAAAAACATCGTCATCAAACTGCCCATGACACCTGAAGGTCTGAAGGCGTGTAAAACTCTGACCGCAAAAGGGATCAAGACCAACGTCACCCTGATCTTTACTCCAATGCAGGCGCTGCTGGCAGCCAAGGCCGGTGCAACCTATGTTTCTCCCTTCGTTGGCCGCCTGGACGACATTTCTCAGGATGGCATGGGGATCATTGAAGAGATCCGCACCATCTTTGACAACTATGGCTACACCAGCGAGATCATCGTTGCCAGTATCCGCAATCCGATCCATGTGCTTAACTCAGCACTGATCGGTGCTGATATCTGCACTATTCCCTACTCTGTCATGCTGCAACTGTCCAAGCATCCCCTGACCGACGCCGGCATCAAGAAGTTTCTGGAAGACTGGGAAAAAGTACCCAAGTAATCTCATTTTCCCTGATGCAATGCCGGAGGCACCATGGCCACACAGTTAGGCGACATACTGGTTGAAACAGAAATCATCAGCGAAAAGACGCTTGAGAAGGCCTTGGAGCGCCAAAATGGCACAGAAAAGCGTCTGGGGCAGGTACTGGAAGAGATGGGGGTCATCACCGAGCCTGAACTGATGGAGGCCCTGTTACGCCAGCACAGCCCCTTTGCTGATATTGCGCAGAAAAAGCAGCTGGGCGATATTCTGGTACAGGCCAAGCTGATCAGCGAAAAGACCCTGGAACGCGCCCTGGAGCGGCAACGGGCCGAGGGTAAACGGCTGGGTGAAGTGCTTGAGGAGATGGGTGTCATCACCGAGCATGAGCTGGTTGATGCCCTGGGACGTCAGTTTGGTTTCAAGACAATAACTGATTTCAGCAACCGCATGTACCCACCGGCACTGCTCAATATGCTTCCCACAGAGTTTGTAATGAAGCGGGGCATATTTCCACTGAAACACAAGGATATGCTGCTGGCTGTTGCCATCACTGACCCTTTTGATGGTGAGACCACCGATATGATCGCCCGTATTACCGGTCTGCAGGTGGTGCCGGTCATTGCCACCCGCAAAGAGATTCTGGAGGCCATCGCCCGGCACTACCTGAATACTCCGATTAACCCGGATGCCAGTAACACCATTCTGGTGGTGGAGGATTCAGCAACAGTAGCCACACTGGTACAGGCAGCCCTGGTCAAGGAAGGCTATAACGTTATTATCTGCAGAGACGGCATTGAAGCACTCAAGACCACCCTGACCCACCGTCCACAGCTGGTAATTACCGATGCCCAGATGCCCAAGCTGGATGGCCATGGCCTGCTGCGGGCGATCAAGGCCAACCCGCTTACTGCATCTATTCCGGTAATAATGCTGACTGGCCGGGCCTCAACTGATGAAGAACAAAAGGCCCTTGCGGCCGGTTTCATTGACTTTATTCCCAAACCGGTCCAGCCGCTGCGGGTGGTGTCACGGGTCAAACATGCCCTGGAATTATCCAGAAAAATGAAAAATTAACGCCGCTTTTTCTGACCCCTCCTGAATTCCCAGGGAGGCTGGGGGTTGGCATCACGCCAGAGTCCCCGACGCTGGCGCCGGGCCTGTTCTTCAAGCTGGCTATAGCGTGATGCATAGGGACCGCTCAGAAACTGGCGATAGGCCCAGGCCATCCCTTCGGTCACCATCTCGGCATTAATATCCCTGCCGGCCAGCTGCAGCACGCCAACCACACGTCCATACTGATCCCGGTCCTGTACCTCTACGGTGACTTCTTTGCCTAATACCTTGAACATCAATACCCGCTTGGCCTGACTGCCGTACGGCTGACCCGGCTTGTCCGGTTTGCGGGTCTCCGGCGCATCAATGCCGTATAGCCGTACGGTGACGCGACCGGTCCCACGGCCAACCAGAACCACCGTATCGCCGTCATGCACCGCCTTGACCATCCCACGCAGGGTTTCAGCTGCTACCGGAGATCCTGCTGACAGCAGTATCAACAGCATGATCACACACCAGAGTCCCCTGTTCATGTCAACCCCCGCTCATAGTTAAAGATGGTAGTACCTGCAACAGCGCGGTCGGATCGAAACGCCTCCAGTACCTCTCCGCGCCGCTCTGCTGGAGTCTCCGAAAGATCAAGCATAAACGAGCGACAGCCCATCCGGCGCAGTTCCGCCAACCGCCCCAGCAACGAGAACGGTGTGGTGGCGCTGATATGGGTAAAACCGTCCCGGCCACGAATCCGGTACCCTTCACCCCGGTCAGAGGTAAGCGGAGCACCGCTGCTGATCTCCTTGATCCTGACCCTGGTGGCCATCACCTCCACCGGACTGTACACCAGCACGGTCAAGGGTTGTGAAAGCTGCAACAGATCTGCCAGGTTTTCCCGGTCATCTTCAATATAGAGTGTTGCCCGCTGCACACCCTGTTCCTGCCAGAACGCCAGGGCCTGACTGTTGAGGGTGAACAGACGATAGCCGGATGACAGCTGCAGCCCTGCATACCGTTGCAGCAGCTTGAGTTGGCCGGGGTTGGTGACCTCAAAACAACGAAACCCAGCCTGATAGAGCGCATCAAGCGCTTCAACCATCAAGGACAAATCCTGATCAACCAGCATGAACGGCAGCTGCCAGACCAGCTGATCAGCATCACCTTTCAGCCTGCTCAGATACCGGGGCAGCTCATGGATGGCAGCCCGGTGCAGCGGTACCACCACCTGTCGAACCCCCTGGGACAAGGCCCAACGCACCTCCGACGGACTGTCCACCTGCAGGATCAGTTCTTCTCCCTGTGCTCTGGCAGTATCGCCTTTTGTCCTGGAACCGATTTCCAGCAGCGCTGCTGTCTTTGCCGCTGCTATCCGCTTGCGTTCCTCTGCCGAGCCCTCCTGCTCCAGCCGCTGATACAGTTCACGCCTGATCTCCTTCAGACGGGCTGGAGGAATGAAAAATGCCGGGAAGTCCGGGGCCTGCAGACTTTCAAGCCTGAACGGTGTCTCACCGGTTTCACTGAAGCGGGCCTGCAGCACCCCGGTCATATCACTATTGCGAGCAGGTTCAGGTGATCCCAAGGGAAACTCGTACGAAAAAGCAGCAGCACCGATCCGGGCAGCAACCACCAGGATCCAGCCGGCTTCCTCCTGCCTGCAGGCCAGCTCCAGCCGCACCGCCACCCGGTCCGGTCCGGCAGCCTGCAGCTTGCGGTTGGCTGCCTCATCACTCATGCCAAAGGCATCGGCAGCCCCCACCTTGAACAGGGCATCACCGGGACGGGCCTCAAAGGGACAGGCTACCTCCACCAGAGTGCCGGCCTTGCAGTCATGCACCTTCCTGCGGTTCACGTACAGCTCCCGCAGGGTCCAGGCCTGGCCGGCCTGATCGCTCTTGGGCTGCAGCCGCAAGCGGTCCCCCACCTGTAGCCCGTCGCGGGTTTCAAAGCTGATCTGTCCCTGCCGGGCCTGTTTTACCTCGCCGCTGAACCGGCCGGTGCCGCCCCGCAGCCAGGGGTTGGCAATATCAACCGGATTGCTGGAGGCCAGAAAGCCTTTGGTGGGGGTGCGACCAAAGGAGTCCTTTAACAGCTCTTTGGCAGCCTTCAGGGTCTCTTTACGGGTTGCAGCATCACCATCAACCATCAGCCGATAGGCCTTGACCACCTTGGCCACATAATCGGCAGATTTCATCCTGCCTTCGATCTTCAAGGAGGTGACTCCGGCGGCTGCCAGCTCAGGAATCAGCTCCAGCGCTGAAAGGTCGTTGGGGGAGAAATAGTACCCTTCCTTGCCGCGGTGGCTGTAGAGGCGGCGGCAGGGCTGGGCGCAACGCCCCCGGTTACCACTGTGTCCACCCAGCAACGAGGAGAAATGGCACTGCCCGGAGACGCAGAAACAGAGCGCCCCATGGACAAAGATCTCCAGCTCTGCGCTGGTCTGTGACGCGATAGAGGCGATATCTGTCACCTGCAGCTCACGGGCCAGCACGATCCGTTCAAAACCGTACTCCTCCAGCAACTTGACACCGGGCAGGTTGTGAATGGTCATCTGGGTGGAGGCATGCAGCGGGATGGAGGGGAAAAAGTTGCGCACCAGCCGGGCCACCGCCATATCCTGCACAATCACCCCATCCACACGCAGCCTGGCCAGCTCTGCCAGGGTCTCTACCAGTTGGGGCAGCTCCTGCTCCTTTACCAGCGTGTTGAGGGTGATGTAGATCTTGCGCCCCCGTTGATGGGCATAGGCCAGCATCCGGGCCATCTGCCCCAGAGTGAAGTTCTTGGCGCGGGCTCGGGCAGAGAACTCCCGCAAACCGGCATAGACCGCATCAGCACCGGATTCCATGGCGGCAAAGAAGGCTTCAAGGGAGCCGCAGGGGGCCAGGACTTCCGGTGCAGCCGTCTGCAGCCGGATCGGTTCGCTGGCAATTGCCTTCGCCGCTGAAACCTTTACCGGCTTAGTATGAATTGCTGAGCGCTTCAAGCTCGCTCCTTTCAAAACGGTACTGCTGCTTGCAGAATTCGCAGGTAATTAACGCCTCTCCCTGTTCTTCAATCATCCGCTCCAGCTCTGCCTTGCCCAGCGAAAGTAAAGCCCGCTCAACCTTGTCACGGGAGCAGCCACAACGGAAGAACAGGTTCGTAGACTCCAGTGGATGGTGTTCCACCCCCTCCAGCAGGATATCCAGCAACTGTTGGGGCGTGGTGCCATCCTTCAGCAGCGTGGTCAGCGGTGGCAGTTTGCTGATGGTGGTCATAATCTGGTCTACCGCAGCTTCATCGGAAGGGGGCAGAGACTGAATCAGGAAACCACCGCTGACTGCGATCTGCCCATCATCAGCCAGACTCACCCCCAGCCCCATGGCAGAGGGGATCTGCTCGGAGTCAGTCAGATAGTAGGCCAGATCCTCAGCAATCTCACTGGTATAGAGCTGCACCATACCGGTGTAGGGATCTTTCATACCCAGATCACGGGTAACGGTCAGGAATCCTGCCCGGCCCAATGCAGCAGGTACACTCTCGGCAACCGCATCCGGCACCGCCACGGTCCCCCTGATGGCGCCATCCCATTCCACCTCGGCAATCAGCTTCTTGAGCGGCCCGCCACCTTCAAACTTGATCGCAGTTCGCTGGCCCTGCTTGAGAGTGCTCCCCACCAGGGCTGCGCCGGACAGGGCCCGCCCCAGCGCTATCGAGGCAATCGGCGAGGTGCCTTGCAGAAAACAGATATCGTTTGCCAGATTGGTGGTAACACAGGCCACAGCCCGGATCTTGCCTTTGACCGCCATGGCGCGGGCGATATGATCATGCACGTTAAGTCACTCCCTTTTCAGATAAAAAAGCCCCACGGTTTCCCGTGGGGCTGAATAGTAGCACTTTTATGAAGCTGGAGACTACTTCTTCTCGCAGCTGTCGTCGAAGCTGAGTGCTGCAAGCTTCTGGTAGTAGGCAAAGTGGGTCTTGGCCCATTCACCGGCCTTCTTCATCATCGCCTCTGCCCCTTTGGGGTTGGCCTTCTTGAGCATCCGGTAACGGTTTTCGTTATTGGTGTACTCTTCGAAGCTGATGGTCGGAGCCTTGCTGTCCAGCTGCAGCGGGTTCTTGCACTCTGCTGCCAGAGCCGGGTTGTAACGGTACAGCGGCCAGTAGCCGGACTGTACGGCCTTCTTCTGGTTATCAACGCCGCTGGTCATATCGATACCGTGGGCGATACAGTGTGAGTAAGCCAGGATGATGGAAGGACCATCAAAGGCCTCGGCCTCCAGCATGGCCTTGACGCACTGTGCCGGGTTGGACAGAGCAACGGTAGCCACATAGACCGAGCCGTAGGACATGGCGATCATGCCCAGGTCCTTCTTGGAGACCGGCTTGCCGCCTGCGGCAAACTGGGCAACAGCACCCAGCGGGGTGGACTTGGATGCCTGACCGCCGGTGTTGGAGTACACCTCGGTGTCCAGAACCAGCAGGTTGATGTTCTTGCCGGAGGCGATAACATGGTCCAGACCGCCGAAGCCGATGTCATAGGCCCAGCCGTCACCACCGATACACCAGACCGACTTCTTGACCAGGTAGTCGGCAATCGGGGTCAGCAGCTTGGCAACAGCGTTCTTGCTGCCCTTGATGGCAGCTTTAAGCTTCTCAACGCGAGCACGCTGTGCCTCGATACCGGCCTGGCTGGACTGGTCAGCGGAGAGGATCTCCTTGAACAGCTTGGCATTGGCAGCAAAGGCCTTGTCACCTGCCAGTTCAGTCAGATACTCCTGAGCCGACTTGGTGAACTGGTCAACGGTCAGACGCATACCGTAACCGAACTCGGCGTTGTCCTCGAACAGGGAGTTTGACCATGCCGGACCACGGCCGTCTGCACGCTGTGCATAGGGGGTGGTGGGCAGGTTGCCGCCGTAGATGGAGGAACAGCCGGTGGCGTTGGCAATGATCATCCGGTCACCGAACAGCTGGGTCAGCAGCTTGAGGTACGGGGTCTCACCGCAGCCGGCACAGGCACCGGAGAACTCGAACAGAGGACGAACCAGCTGGTTGTTGCTCAGGGTGTCCAGCTTGAGTGTACTTGCATCAACATCAGGCAGCTTGAGGAAGAACTCGAAGTTCTCTGCTTCTGTAGCCCGCAGCGGCGGCTGGAAGGTCATATCCAGAGCCTTGTGGTTGGCGTTGGTCTTGTCCTTGGCCGGGCAGTTGTAAGCACAGGCCCCGCAACCGGTACAATCTTCCGGAGCTACCTGAACGGTCAGCTTCTTGCCTTCCTGGCCCTTGATCTTGCAGTCGGCAGACTTGTAGGTTTTGGGGGCATCCTTCAGCAGTTTGCCGTCAAAAGACTTCATCCGTACTGCTGCGTGGGGGCAGACAAAGGAACAGATACCGCACTGGATACAGAGCTTCTCATCCCATACCGGAATCTCGGTGGCGATGTTACGCTTCTCGTACTGGCTGGTTGCGGTCGGGAAGGTACCATCTGCAGGCATCTTGGAAACCGGCAGACTGTCACCAAGACCGGCAACGATCACGCCGGTTACGTCTTTTACGAACTTGGGGGCCTTGGCAGAAACGGCAGCCGCCATCTTCAGCTTGCTGGATGCCTTGGTCGGCACCTTCACTTCGTAGAAGTTGTTCAGGCCGGCATCAACCGCCTTGTAGTTCATCTCCAGCACCTTCTCACCGGCCTTACCGTAGGACTTCTTGATGGCATCCTTGATGGAGGCCACGGCATCCTTGAGCGGGATGATGTTGGAGATCTTGAAGAAAGCGGTCTGCATGATCACGTTGATGCGGGGTCCGAGGCCGATCTCGTTGCCCAGTTTGACACCGTCGATCACGTAGAATTTGAGCTTCTTGTCGATAACCTGCTGCTGTACCTCTTTGGGGATGGTATCCCAGACTTCATCCGGCCCGAACGGTGCGTTCAGCAGGAAGGTGGCGCCGGTCTTGGCCTTGGCCAGCATGTCATACTTCTCTAGGAAGGAGAAGTTGTGGCAGGCCACAAAGTCAGCCTCCTGCACCAGATACGGGGCGCGAATCGGCTTCTTGCCGAAGCGCAGGTGTGAGGTGGTCATGGAGCCGGCCTTCTTGGAGTCGTACACAAAGTAGGCCTGGGCGTTGTTGTTGGTCTCCTCACCGATGATCTTGATGGAGTTCTTGTTGGCACCAACGGTGCCGTCGGAACCCAGGCCGTAGAACATGGCCTGATAGACACCTTCCATCGGGTTCTTGTAGGAGTAATCAACCTTGAGGCTTGAGTTGGTAACATCTTCCTCAATACCGACAACAAACTTGTTCTTGGGCTTGGCGCTCTTCAGGTTATCCAGAACCGCCTTGGCCATGGCCGGGGAGAACTCCTTGGAACCCAGACCATAACGGCCGCCAACGATGACCGGATAGCCCTTCATTTTCAGC
Source organism: Trichlorobacter sp. (assembly GCA_036786685.1). Lineage (GTDB taxonomy): Bacteria > Desulfobacterota > Desulfuromonadia > Geobacterales > Pseudopelobacteraceae > Trichlorobacter. The sequence continues at coordinate 817 of DAIQQT010000019.1, read as the reverse complement.
TTGCCGGAAGCCATTGCCTCGCCGATGGCGGTGCGGACATCCAGATAGATCGGCTCGCCCAGGGAGCCGGGCTCCTTGGTACGGTCCAGAACAGCAATCTTCTTGACACTCTTGGGCAGGGCCTTGATGAAGGCATCCAGCGGGAAGGGACGATACAGACGGATCTTGACCACACCGACCTTCTCACCCTTCTTGACCAGGTTCTCAACGGTGTCCTGAACAACGTCAGCACCGGAGCCCATCACAACCACAACACGCTCGGCATCCTTGGCACCGACATAGTCAACCAGCTTGTACTTACGGCCGGTCAGCTTGCCGAACTTGTCCATTTCTTCTTGAACGATCTTCTCGCAGGCAGGGTAGAAGGGGTTGACGGTCTCGCGGCCCTGGAAGTAGACGTCAGGGTTCTGGGCGGTACCACGCATAACCGGCTTGTCCGGGTTCAGGCCGCGGGCCTTGTGCTCGGCAACCAGCTTGTCGTCGATCATGGCGCGCATTTCGTCAAAGGTCAGCTCGGTAACCTTCTGCACCTCGTGGGAGGTACGGAAACCGTCAAAGTAGTGCAGGAACGGTACGCGGCTGCGCAGGGTTGAGGACTGGGCGATCAGGGCGAAGTCCATAACCTCCTGCACGTTGTTGGAACAGAGGAAGGCCCAGCCGGTGGAACGGCAGGACATAACGTCGGAGTGATCACCGAAGATCGACAGCGCCTGGGCAGCGATGGCGCGGGCCGAGACGTGGAATACGGTGGAGGTCAGCTCGCCGGCGATCTTGAACATGTTGGGGATCATCAGCAGCAGGCCCTGGGAGGCGGTAA
>DAIQQT010000391.1:0-2829 GCA_036786685.1 Trichlorobacter sp. | reverse complement strand
CGGATCGGCATCAACCAGGAACTGGTTACCATTGCCAATGCTGATGACAAACCCCGGCTGGACCTGAAGGGTGCGGCTGGCTGGCATCAACTGGAGCTGTCCGATCCCGGTCCCACCCGCCGTTCGGACGGCCCGGCCTGGAATGCCGGAATCTACCTGACCTTCCCGTTCTTTGACGGCCTGCGCAGCCGGGGCCGCACCCAACAGGCCCGCAGTGACCTCCGTACCAGTCAGCTGCAGGAGCAGAAGCTGCGGGACAGCATCACTCTGGAACTGCGCACCGCCCGCTACAACCTGACTGAATCAGCTGAAACCATCACCGCCCTGTCCGGTACGGTCAAACAGGCGGAACGGCTGCTGCAGATGGCAGAGAAGGGCTTTGAATACGGGGTCAAGACCCGGCTTGAGGTGGATGATGCCCAGACCAATCTGCTGCGGGCCCAAAGCAACCTGGCCAGGGCCAACCGGGATTATCTGGCAGCCTCAGTTAACCTGCAGTGGGCCATGGGGGTTGCAGGGGAATAGGATCTGTGATCCCTGATTTGACTCCGCAGTCCTTCTGTGCTAAATATTTAGGCATTCAACTCGAAAGGTCATCCCCATGCTGCACCGTGCAACCGCCTCAAAAATCGAACTGCTGCAGATCATGCTGCAGCAGGCTGCGCGCATGACGGAGGGGACTGCCTAGAGTTACGTATTGTAATCCTTTACGCATCAAGCCCCCACCGGCACAGCCTGTGGGGGCTTTTTTATTGGGCTCGGTGAAACTATGAAACCCCATTTTCCTCTCCTTGGCTGGCGTCAACAGGTGGCTTTGGATGTCGGCACCTCAACCATCCGGGCAGCATCTGGTCTTAGACCGCTGATAGAACATAGCTCCTGCCTGGGGAGTAAGGTTGGGGTGCGTGGCGGTATTGTGGTAGACCCTGCAACCGTGTCCGAGATACTCAGGCCGATTCTGGCTGACACCAGATTGTTCGGTATTGTCAAGCCATGTGTCTTGGCCTGCGCCCCCAGCGACGCCACACAGGAAGAGCGGCAACGGCTCCACGATGCGATCATGCAAGCCGGCGCATCGTCGGTCATGATCATTCCGGAGCCCCTGGCTGCCGCGGTAGGGGCCGGCATCGACGTCTCTTCTCCCTATGCCCAGATGGTGGTGGATATCGGTGAAGGGGTAACCGACTGCGCCTTGATCAAGATGAGCCGGATTCAGACAACCGCTGCCGCCAGAGTGGGCTGCGGCCAGATGCGTACCGGCCTGCCTCCCGTACCGTTTCGGCAATCAGGCCGCCTCCCTGACAGGCATTCGCTCCAGCCGGTGCTGGAAAGCATTACCGGGCTGATTGACGATTTTTTGCAGGATCTTTCGCCTGAAACAGGCTGTGAAGTGATTGAAAACGGCATCCTGCTCACCGGAGGAGGGGCACTGATCCCAGGACTAAGCCGCTACCTTGAACAACATTCCGGCATACATGTTGTCACGGCGCCAAAACCGCGAGACAGCGTGGTGGAAGGAGCCCGCGCCATCTTGCCGGTAGTGGTGATGCTTAACCTGCTGACCTGACAAGGCTTGTACTATCAAACCGGCATCCAGCAATGCCGCAATTATGACAGAAAGGTATCACCATGAAAAAGAGTATCGTACCACGCCAGATTTATATCACCGATTTTGACCTGCAGCGCCTGGAGCAACTGATTGACAGCAGCGTCACCCGCTCATTACGGGACAGCCGTTACATCGAGGAACTTGAACAGGAGCTGCTGAAGGCAGAGATTGTTGATGCCACAGGGATTCCACCGGATGTGGTCACCATGAATTCAAGGGTAAGCCTGCAGGATCTCGACTCGGGCGAACAACTGGAGTACACCCTGGTCTTTCCCGGAGACGCTGATCTGAACCTTGGCAAGATATCCATCCTGGCGCCGATCGGCACCGCACTGTTCGGTTACCGCACCGGCGATCGGATCAGCTGGAGCGTGCCAGGGGGTGTCAGGAAGCTGAAGATCAAGAAAATCCTGTATCAGCCGGAAGCTGCCGGTGATTTTCATCTCTAACAGCGCTCTTGCCGTGCTGCAGTACCACGGCAGCGATTTATCATAAGCCGGATAGCTTGACCAACGATACGGGCGCAAGCTACCCGGCTTGAGGTGGAAGATGCCCAACCAACCTGGCCCGTGCCAACCGAGACTATCTGGCTGCCTCGGTCAACCTGCGCTGGTCCATAGGGGAGGCAGGGGAGTAGCTTGGTGTGCCGATTGATAACAACACAGAGTTTGTTGGGCTATTTAAGGAATAGACTACGGGGAAAAGCTTCTTCCTGCGTGATGTTGCGAATGTAGATTTTATAATATTTCCCATGGCTTTTATTTTCAATCAGCCGCATATGTTTCTTTCAATCAGACGACGAATAATTTACATTCAGACGCATGCGACACCATCCCCTTTACCCCCGCTATATTCAACCACGGCTGCTGGAGGCATTGGCCGACAGTCCGGTTGTGCTGATCCATGGCCCCCGGCAATGCGGCAAGAGCACCCTGGCACGCGCAGTTGGCGACGCTGCCAGATAAGGATGGTGTTGAGGTTGACATGGTACTTGAAGGAGATGGCCAACGCCTGGCAGGGATCGAGGTAAAAGCATCGGCGACGGTAACACCGGCTGATTTTAAGGGACTGCGCAAACTGAAGGAGGCGGTTGCAGAACGTTTTGCTGCCGGTGTGGTGCTCTACGATGGAGAATCAACCGTACCCTTTGGTGACAGGCTGTTTGCTGTGCCGATCAGGAGCTTATGGGAGCCTGCAACAGGCCACGGCGGCTCAAGATG
>DAIQQT010000390.1:0-2845 GCA_036786685.1 Trichlorobacter sp. | reverse complement strand
CATGCCGCCGTAGGTGTCCACGATGATCTTGCGCCCGGTCAGACCGCAGTCGCCCATCGGGCCGCCCACCACGAAACGACCGGTGGGGTTGATGAAGAAACGGGTCTCACTGTCCATCAAATGGGCAGGGATCACCTTTTTGATCACCTCATCCATAACCCCTTCAACAATGGTTTCATGGGTTACGTCCGGGGTGTGCTGGGTGGAGATAACCACGGTGTTGACCCGTACCGGCTTGCCGTTGTCATATTCAACCGAGACCTGGGATTTTGCATCAGGACGCAGGAACTTGAGCAGGCCGGACTTGCGGACATCGGCCAGACGCTTGACCAGCTGGTGGGAGAGCTGGATCGGCATCGGCATCAATTCAGGGGTTTCGTTGCAGGCATAGCCGAACATCAGGCCCTGGTCACCGGCACCCTGCTCCTTGAACATCCCCTCGCCCTCGGTGACACCCTGGGAGATGTCCGGGGACTGACGGTCAAGGGAGACCAGTACCGAGCAGGTTTCATAGTCAAAGCCGGTCTCGGAACCGCAGTAGCCGATCTCTTTGATGGTGTTGCGGACGATCTCGGCATAGTTCACCACAGCGGTGGTGGTGATTTCACCGGCAATTACCGCCATACCGGTGGTTACCATGGTCTCACAGGCCACGCGGGCCTTGGGGTCCTGGGCCAGGATCGCATCCAGGATGCTGTCAGAGATCTGGTCAGCCATTTTATCGGGGTGACCTTCGGATACGGATTCAGAGGTGAAGATAAATTTTTCAGCCATGTGTTGAAACTCCTTTTGCGTAAAATAGAGGGTGTTGCCAGATAAAGCGCTCATGTACTTAAACCTGATTCATTGATCCTCAGAGTCTGCATGATTTCTGCTGCGGTGGCGGATATACAGCTGGCCGCCCAGATCAAACAGTACCAGGGCGGTTACCAGCAGCAGTAACGGCCCGTTGTAGCGAAAAAAGGCAAAGCAGTTAAAAAACATATACAGCAGTACCACGCCGGTCAGCAGTTTACGGACACTACCCACACCTGATTCAGCTGCCTCAGGATCGCCACCACTGGCCTGAAACAGCAATGGCGCCAAATGGTAGCCCACTGAGGCATCCACTAACACCAACAGGATATTTGCAATAAAAAGTGGTAGCAGCAAGGTCTCCACGTTCATCAACAATCGCCTTCAGCAGTGATGTAGTCCGGCGGCAGGTCACAGCCGGACGGAATCTGAAACGGCACCGGGTAGCGGATGCCGGCCTTATGGGTGGCTGCCAACCCTTCTGCAGTCCGTTCCAGCCAGCTAAACGGGATGCCAACGCACAGCTCATGGTCCTGGGTCATGCCGAAGCGGCGATCCCCCAGGCAGGGTATCTCTACGGTGGGCTCATTGGTCAATGCCACCTGGGCCACGGCCCGGGAACAGACCCCGGCATCACCGGAGCTTTTCATGGTAAACTCGCCCCCCTTGTGAAACAGGAAGGCCTGTACAAAGCGCATGGCCTGGGCTGAATTGACATACACGACTATCAGGTCAGGGGTCATCCCCTCCACTGGACGGGCCAGGGGATAGGTCAGCAGCCCCTGCAGATCAGGGGTCAGGCGTGGCATGGCCTGCTGCATAGCAGCGGCAGCAGCCTGATTCTGCTGATAGATACCGTTGTTGACCGAGCCATCCAGTACCCGTTGCGGAGGATCAATCAACCCGACACAGCCTGCTCCCAATACACAGTGGGCGGTCTGCTTGTCGGCCCAGGTGGACCAACCGTACATCCGGCTGTAGGCGATCTGCTGGCAAACGGTCAGCCGCTGTCCCTTGACTCTGATTTTTTTACCGGCAATCAGTGCAAGGTCCCTGACCATAGTGACGCCAACCGGCTGTGTGACCGGATTGATGGTCTCTTTGACAACGGCAAGAAAATGCTCAAGCTGTTCCATGGTCATGACCTCACTGATTGTATTCAGTCGTCTGTTGCTTATTGCTTCTGGCGAGCCCGTGCCCGTCGCGACCCCGGCTGGGTGTTGCCCGCGCCACGGGGCAGCGGCTTCCCCTGTGCTTTTTGGGGGTTGGCAATGCTGACCGTGATCACCCGGTTTTCCATCAGGGCACCGTCCAGACACTCGATCGCTTCTTTCAGCTGTTCTTCTTCAGCCATCCGCACATAGCCGCAACCTTTGGATTTACCGGTTGCAGGGTCGGTTATAATATGTACCGAGGTGACCGTGCCGGCCACACTGAACATCTTGCGCAGATCATCTGCCGTTGCTTCGTAGGGCAGGTGCCCCACATATAATTCTTTTGCCATGGTGATTATATCCCTTGTTGTGGAGCGGTTTGCTGCTCCCATAGCTGCAGCTGTTGCATCGCCTCAGCAGCGTTTTGACCGCACATCTCACGGGTTGGCCGCAGAGAGCTGCAGACCGTCGGGCGCTCAGGTCTGCCAAAGATACGGCAATGGCCTTCCGGCGTCAACTGAACACAGCGGATTCCCGCCGGTTTTCCTGTTGGCATGCCCGGTATGGCAGAGCTGATGGAGGGAGCGATACAACAGGCAGCACAACCGGCCCGACACTCCACAGGTCTATTTCTCCAGCGGCAGTCCGGCCTGACGCCAGCCGGGCATATCGCCATCCAGATAGGCTATCCTGCTGTAGCCCCGTTTGGCCAGCATGGAACCAACCATCTCGGCCCGTGCCCTGGATTCGCAGTACAACACCAATGGCGTCTGCTTATCCTTGGGGAGCGAACCGGTCAATCTGAACAATACCTTCCAGATCGGCAGCAGCAAGGCACCAGGGATATGCCCCATACGATATTCCATGCCGCTGCGGGTATCTACCACTACGGGGGG
>DAIQQT010000389.1:0-2861 GCA_036786685.1 Trichlorobacter sp. | reverse complement strand
TTTTACTTTCATAATTGGCATATTAGACCAATTATTCCGTTAAATCAATAGTTGGAAGATTTGGACTCGTCAAGCGGACTTTGTTGAATCGTGAGCTTATTGAATTCACCGTTTGAAGTGAAAGGAACAGCCCTCCAGATGATACGGTACCCTACTGTAACCGCCTGATTTTAGTATTCCCGCTTTAGCGTGCAACTGCTTTTTAAGCTCCAACGGTCACGCCTCAGAAGTATCAAAAAATGACTGCCGCCTGTCATGTTTTTGATTGTATGTCGTTTGATTGTTATGTGTTCCCGGACAGAGCAACAGCTTTGTGCTGTAGATGCCGGGAACAACGTCATTCGATAGTCTGGAGGGGTGCAATGAACCGTAAAACCGTCTTCACCAGAACTGAGCTGCTGCAATGCTGCAACGGTGAGCTTGATGGGGGTGGGTACCCGCGGCTTCCCCTGCCGAATATGCTGATGCTTGATCGTATAACCAACGTGTCTGCAAAAGGGGGCAAATATGGCGCCGGTGAAATTGACGGCGAGTTTGAGGTGAGCCCCGGAAGCTGGTATTTTGCTTGCCACTTTATGGATGATCCCGTGATGCCCGGCAGTCTGGCCCTTGATGCCTTGTGCCAGTTGTTGGGCTTCTACCTCGGCTGGAAAGGTTTCAAAGGCAAGGGGCGGGCATTCGGCGCAGGCGAAGTGAAATACAAAGGCGAAATACTGCCCACCTCAGGAACCGTTTCATACCATCTTGATATCAGAAAAGTGGTACGGCATCCTGTCCTGATGGCAATAGCTGACGGTGAAGTCATGGTGAAAAACAGGACGGTACACACAGTCAAGTCGCTGCGGGTGGGCATTGTGCCCCATACCGCCAACGCAGCCGCAGGACAGGTTCCAGGCTGAAAAATTCAAGCCCTTCCAAATTGTTTGTACGCCCCTGCTGTCATAAATCTCTCTTCCGGTCGTTACTGGTTATTACACAAACCATAACGGAGGAATCAGATGGCACTCAGAGGCGACAATGCAATGGCAGGCAAAGCCGGTTACAGTCCTTCGCTTTCATCAGCCTACCACTACCCTGTTGAGACAAAACAGCCGTATCTTGAGCATGAGACCGCCAAGGCTTTGCTGGCGACGTTACCAGCCGGTATCGCCGAAACACTGGTGGACGGTTACCTGAACGGCAGACCGCTGAGCGGCCAGTCCGGACAGGCAGTGATTGACCATTTTCAGACCCAGAGTGTCATGATCCCCAAAGTAACCGAGTATCCCGGCACCTTTACCATGCTTGAATTCATGTACGGTTTCCAGAAAGTGAATCTGCCGATTGACCGCTACTTTGCCCAGAACCTGCATGCCGGTGTCTCTCTTGAAGCACGGTTCAAAACCGTCAACCATCATGCAGTGCAGCATATCAACCAGATTCTGGCCCGGCAGGAGCAGTGCCTGGTGCTGGATCTGGGCTCCGGCCCCGGACGCAACGGGATTGCCATGACCCTTGAAAACCCTGAGTTTGCCGAGCGGGTGCAGTTTCACTGTGTTGATACCGACCCGGCTGCCATTGCCCACGGTAGGCAGTTGGCCGAGGAACACGGTCTGCAGAATATCCATTTTATCGACAAGAGCATGACCCGCCTGCACAGAAAGTACCAACAGGCAGCAGATTACGGCCTGATGATCGGCGTGCTCTGCGGCTTGACCACGGAGGAGCGGGCCGGTCTGCTGAAACTGATACGTCCTTACTTCAGACCGGGTGCCAGGGTTGTGGGCGCGGGCCTGCTGGATAACGTGCTTGATGCCGATCTGTTCTGTGCCTACATTCTGCGGGAAACGACCGGCTGGATTCTGCAACATGAACCGGTGGGTGCGGTCGGTACGGCCTTTGAGCTGGCAGGGTATGGCTATGAAGGCTACTTCCAGGAAGAGCCAACCCGCTGCTACGAAATCGGCATAGGCCTGGCTTGAGTGTTCGGGAACGCTCATATCTGGGCAGGCTCAGACATGCACCGTCCGCTGGATTGCGCTGGTTCCGCAGGAACTGTTCAGAGTATCTTGTCATTGCTCTGTTGACGATGGCCATACTGGCGTCATTATCATACCTGCCCTCTTTGCTGATGCCGTACCATTATGAGAAACATGGCATCAGGCTGGTATCAGACCGGCAGCTTAGCGATGAATCACCAGAAATTACCTTGAGGGTGTTTGACAGAATCAAGCGGTCAGAGCTGTATCACAGCGACCAGTCCTTCACTGTGTACCTCTGCAACAGCAGGCTGTTGTACGTTATAAGCAGTTCTTTCAGCAGGAACAAAGACGGGGTGTACAATCTGGTTACCAGGCGGATCATACTTGATAAAAAGAGCATCTCCGGAAGGGACGCACTCGTCGAATGCATCGCCCATGAGCTTACTCACCGTATGGTGCACAGGCACCTCGGCTGGAAGATGATGGTAGTCCCTGACTGGCTGTCCGAAGGATATGCCGAATATGTTGCACATGATAGAATGTCACTGATAGAGGCGCGTGAACTGCTTAAAGACCTGCGTGCCGGCAAACTTGATCAGGATGACTATGCCTGTTACCGTCTGATGGTAACCTGCGCACTTGACCTGCTGCATGTACCTCTGGAAGAGCTGTTCCGCAATCCTCCATCAGCTCGCGAGGTGTTTGCCACCTTACGCTCCTTTCCTCTGGGAAAGCTGCTCAGCAGCCTGACCGGAAATGCATCGGCAGCATCCACACACAACCTCTGGATGTTTCCCGCTACGGATCTGTAGTATCCTGATACTACCAACCTGTCATCTGGCACGCACACAAAAAGAGATGTCATAGATAACCCGACTGTCATAAAGGCAACATTCTGTC
>DAIQQT010000388.1:0-2879 GCA_036786685.1 Trichlorobacter sp. | reverse complement strand
TTATGGCCAATGGGGATACATTTATAATGTGAATGGATACTCATATAAAATGAGAAATTATGTAGGGTGTGGTGAAAGTGTACTCTCAAACGTCGAAATACATTGTTTATCGGGGGTTGCTCCTGCCGGATATGTGGGTGTTCAAGCAAGACTTTTTACTGATGATGGAGTTCTAGTCGCATATACTAATTGGCATTACAATAGTTCACCTGTTACGTCATACAGTGTATTAACGTTTTTAATATTTGGTGTATCGGGTGAAGCATATTACTCTGACGGAATTACAAAAGCATGGAACGGAACAGGCTATTGGACATATGGGGGAGTGCCTACTCCTTGCCTAAATTACTAGTCTACATGAAATGGTATTGTTTCTGCTGCCTGGTGGCCTATACTAGCCACAAATAGATATGTGAGCTCATTCGAAAAGTCTAAAAGGAAATGAAGAAAACGGGTGAAGCAAAACGAGAATCAGCAGAACGAAGACCGCAAGCGGAAGCTAAAGCACCACCAGGAGCGACGAAACACCACTGAACCTTGAAAAGAGCATAGCAAACAGAACCTGTCATGAACGGGCAGATTCAGGATGATTGGGTTGTCAGATCAAGCAGCGATGCTTTGCGTCAGAACATCCAGGAAGGTGCGCTTGCTGACTTTCTGAGCGGCATCGAGCAAGATGTTGACCGAATGGACCAGACTCCACCAAAAGATCCGCTTTTTACCTCTGGCCCGATGTTTTTCGAGACCGTAGTCATTGAGCAAACGCTTATTGACCCGTTCGGAAGCCGTACGAGCCCTCATGCGTGATTTCCATTCCGGGGAGCCTCTGAGAATGCGGCCGAAAAACCGCAGATCCTGATCAGGTGACACATAGACGGTACGGCCATAATCGGAATTGGACTGACAGGCCGCCTTGTGGTCACCGTGATCAATCTTGCCGCAAGCCAGGGGGCAGCGAAACTTCCTGCGATTGCGACTCTTGCAGAAACCGTTGTCGACCATGGGCAGGCTAGCCAGGCAGACTGGCACGCCGTCGTGATTGATGGAATAGTCACGATCCTGGAATTTTTGGGGTTTGTTACGTGAATTAAGGGCGATGACGGCATGCATGTTCCACAGGTCAAGCAGGCGATAGATCGCAATGGCATCGTGAGCACTGTCCCCGCAGAAGGAATTGATCTGCCAGTCCGGGTGAAGCTTTTTGAATTCGGCCAGGGAAACAATACCGGCGATACTGTCATGCCGGCTGGCCTGGAACAGGCGCAGGAAGACAGGCAAATCGCATTTGAGATCAGGATTATAGACGGACAGAATGTATTCCGAATGGCCATAGAAATAACAGCCGTGGTAGCTGTCCCAGCCAAAACGGGCATAAGGATCGGAAAAATGCCGCGGACAGTCACAGTTGAAGATGCCTTGCTTGCGACAGGAACACTGTTTGCTGCCCCAGGCAGAACCGCCGGACAGGACACAGGTGCCATCCCCGGAAACAGCTAAGTTTTGGGTATCGCCGAGTAAACCCTGTCTGGCAGCGGGTTCTGTCCCCACCTTGGCAAAGATTTGCTGCATGAGCCGTTCTGGACGTTTTTCAAAGGATCGACCTTGGGCAGCCAGGTCAGCAAATTTTTGAACGATGCCTGGTCGCCGTACTGGTTGCTTCTCATTTTTGGCGTATTTCTTATTGGGTTTGCGACGGAAGGGATGAAGCGTGTGCTCGAATTCATGCTCCAGGGCAGGATCGGCACACCAGATACGGTTGACCAGGTCATAGTACGAACCGACCTGATGGATTTTGTCCTCGGGCACATAACCTGCCATCGCCCGTAAAACGGGCGTGGCCGATAGCTGGGCGACCCAGGCCGGAAGACTGAAGACCTGACATTTGGACATAAGAAAGAAAGATCGCAGCAATTGAGCCTGCAGTCGGGCCGGTGCACCGGTGTACGAATAGCAATCTTCCAGAAGATCGCGGGCCGGGTCCAGGTTGAGTTCGTAGAGATTATTGAGTTGGTCCTGATAGTACAGGATCAGATCGGGATCCGACTGATAGAAATCAGTCATGCTGCACAGGAGCTGCTCTTGATACTGCTGATGCGTCTGCCAGGATTGGAGCATAAACAAACCACCTCTGATCGTTTAGTAGGAAACAAGTCCCTCTATCGCGATTTTGGGGGTAAATCTGAAAAGTCAAGTGTTTTTGAGAATGTTAACGGAATGTTTACATTATTATATTAAGAATCCTGTGGTCGGAAATGTGGGGGTGAACCGCGCGGTCACACCACTCAAGACCACTGGAAATAAGGCCATTCGAGTTTTCGAATGAGCTCAATCAATGAAGGAGGATCCCATGAACATCAACATTGCCAAAGACCCCGTCACGCTCGGAGAGACAGCTGCCAGGCAGGCCGCCAAAGTGCTCAGAGAGGCCATCACAAAAAACGGCAAGGCACGCCTCATTCTGTCGACCGGTCAATCGCAGTTTGAGACCCTGCAGGCTTTGCTGACCTCAGATGTCGACTGGAGCCGTGTCGAGCTGTTCCACCTCGACGAGTATATCGATCTGCCCGTCAGTCATCCAGCCAGTTTTCGCCGTTACCTGAACGAGCGCTTCATCAGCAAAATCCAGTTGAAAGCCGTCCATCTCGTAGACGGTGAAGGCGATATCCAGGCCACCATTCAAGCGCTCAGCGAAGCGGTCGCGGCAGAACCGGCCGACCTCGGCCTGATCGGCATCGGCGAGAACGCCCATATCGCCTTCAATGACCCGCCTGCAGATTTCACCACAGAACAGCCGTACATCATCGTCAATCTGGATGACGACTGCAAGGCGCAACAGGTGCGGGAAGGTTGGTTCCCGGATCTTGCACCCGTGCCGGCGC
>DAIQQT010000387.1:0-2880 GCA_036786685.1 Trichlorobacter sp. | reverse complement strand
TCCCGACACCCAGATTCGTAGTCTGGTACTCTATCCAGCTGAGCTACAAGCGCAAAATATTTGTGGCGGAGAGAGAGGGATTCGAACCCTCGATACCGGTTGTCCCAGTATACTCGCTTAGCAGGCGAGCGCCTTCGGCCTCTCGGCCATCTCTCCCTCTGCAAAAGGACTTAAAGATATACTTTATTTAGATGACAAATGCAATGCTTTTTGTGGCTAGGAGGTGATGATTAATAATCTGTTAGCGACCTTTTTTCAGGTCAACAAGGATCAATTTAGCAACAGCTTTCAGAGTTTCAAAAACACCTTCTCCGGTTGCAGCGCAAGCCTCAAAGTCAGGGACATTGGTTGGATTGAGTTCTCTACGAAGTTCTTCAACTGAAACCGCATTTGGAAGGTCTCTTTTGTTGTATTGCACGACATAAGGAAGTTTGTCCAGGTCATAGCCCTGCTCTTTAAGATTATGTCTAAGATTGTCAAGAGACTCAACGTTTGCATCCATCCGTTCTTCCTGCGAGTCTGCAACATACACAATCCCATCTACACCCTTCAGAATCAGCTTGCGTGAAGCGTCGTAGAAAACTTGTCCAGGAACTGTGTAGAGATGGAAGCGGGTCTTAAATCCCCTGATTTCACCTAGGGCCAGTGGAAGAAAGTCAAAGAAAAGGGTCCGCTCGGTCTCTGTGGCTAGGCTGATCATCTTGCCCTTGGCTTCAGGGGCAGTTTTAGCGTAGACATGTTGCAGGTTGGTTGTCTTACCGCAGAGCCCGGGACCGTAATAGACGATTTTGCAGTTTATCTCGCGTGAAGCATAGTTAATGAAAGACATTGCAGCGCACCTCGGTGAAGCGGATTAGCTGAACAGGTTGTCGATATCGTCATCCGTAATCTCAGCAAAGGGGAATGAAGTGCCTGATTTTACCTTTTCATCAGACTTTTTCATAAGTTTTTCAAAAATAACGGAAAGTTCTTCCGAGGCCTTTTTAACCCGTAAGCGAACCAGGCCAAGTGAAGAGCGGTTATCAAACAGGACAACCAGAATTACGCGTCCGCCAACAATTGAAATGTGGAGGTTGTCTTTCTCTCCTTCATGGAAAAGGATTGAAAATTCCTTTTCGCCGATCAGCTTTGCCAGTCCGCCTGTTGCGGCAATATTGCCTGCTGTGAGGGAAGCCAATGAGGTGGTGTCAAAGCGTTCAGTTTCACCGACACCGGAGATCAGCTGACCATTTTTATCAACAAGGAAAATTACCTTTGAGTTAGAGTCTTTGAGAAGTCGCTCAATGACAACATTTATTTCCTGGAACTCTTCGTCATACATGACCATCTGCGAGTTGGACATGTGAATCTCCTTATCACGTGCAACGAGTCGGCTGCATATCGACAACCACCGAATTTGTATAGCAGAACAGTGCCGTTGATTCAAGTTGATTTAACCAGTCGGTGGTCTGGTTGATTGTTTGAGGGATGATGAGTTCTTGAGTTTTGCCCTGATATCGCCTACGATGCGTGCAAAATGCTTGAAAAGAGGGTGCTATGGCAACTGAATATATACCAAAATGGATAGCCTGGGAAACAACGCAGCGTTGTAACCTGCGTTGTGTGCATTGTCGTTGTTCTTCCGAACTGAATTCGTCTGAAGGTGACTTTTCTACAGAAGAAGGGAGGCGTCTGCTGGAAGAGATTGCCGCATTTTCGAAGCCTGTTGTCGTACTGTCCGGTGGCGAACCGCTGATGCGTCCTGATATTTTTGAGCTGGCTGAGCATGGGACCTCGCTTGGCCTGCGGATGTGCATGGCAACCAATGGCGCCTTAGTAACAGATGAGATTTGCTTAAAAATGCAGAAGGCGGATATCAAGATGGTGTCATTATCGCTTGATGGCTCTACTGCCGCAATCCATGATGACTTCCGGCAGTGTGAAGGCGCCTTTGAAGGCGTTGTCCGTGCTGCGGAGACGTTTCGCCGAAATGGTCAAAAGTTCCTGATTAACTCGTCTTTTACCAAGCGCAACCAAAATGATATTGCAGAAACCTTTAAGCTTGCCAAATCGCTCGGTGCCACCGCCTGGTATATGTTTATGATTGTACCCACCGGGCGTGGTGAAGAGATTATGAATGAGTTGATCAGTAAAGAGGACTACGAAGAGATTCTTGAGTGGCACTATCAGCAAGAGAAGCTTGAAGATGATATTTTGATGCGTCCGACCTGTGCGCCACACTACTACCGCTTTGTGCCGCAGCGTGCCAAACAGGAAGGAATAAAATTTGAACGGCGCAGTCTGACGTTTTCAACCGGGGGAGGGAAGGGCTGTATCGCGGCGCAGACGATCTGTCTGATCGACTGTTTTGGCAATGTGAAACCCTGCTCCTATTTTCATCGTGTGGCTGGAAATGTAAAAACGACGCCGTTTCGTGAGATATGGGAAAATTCTAAGATATTTAACGATCTGAGGGATTTTAAGGCATACAAAGGCAAGTGTGGTGAGTGCGAGTTTATCAATGTTTGTGGTGGCTGTCGGGCCAGGGCAGATGCCGTTTATGGTGATTATATGGCTGAAGAGCCATTCTGTAACTACGTGCCGATTCGGTCGCTAAAGTAATTTGGTGTTGACATACGCTCTAACAACCTTTATAAACAAAAGCTCTTCGCCCGGATAGCTCAGTTGGTAGAGCAGTGGACTGAAAATCCACGTGTCGCTGGTTCGACTCCGGCTCCGGGCACCATGAAAGAACAAGAGGCTATGTCTTATGACTTAGCCTCTTTTTTGTTCTTGTACGCCTCAAAAAGAAAAGGCTTGCAGATCTATTCTGCAAGCCTTCAAATTTATGGCGGAGGGGCAGGGATTCGAACCCTGGGTACCTTGCGGTACAACAGATTT
>DAIQQT010000386.1:0-2887 GCA_036786685.1 Trichlorobacter sp. | reverse complement strand
CATCGTCCAGACTGCAGACAGGCTGAAGTTGCGGATGCTGAAGCTTCAACTTTTCCATACTGCGAGCCAGGCTTTTAAGGGGGGTAAGCAGCGGCAGTTTGTGAAGGACTATGCCGCTGTGCAGGCAGGCCGCGCCGTTTTGGATCGCCTGCGTATACTGGCGACGATGCAGGAACAGCTCCAGCCGGTGGCCGTGGCGGGCTGCGGCATGGAGGAGCTGTAAAGTCTCTTTCAGTTTGTGTTCATCGCTTTCCTTGGGGAGGTACAGAGCGAGCTGTTGCTGGGTTCCCCAGCGTTGTCTGAAGGTGTTGATGGCAGTTTCTTCCTGCTTGCGGCGGCGATCGCGGGAACCGAAAATGGTGATCGGTTCTCCTGATGCGGCTACTTTAGGCAGCAGGTAGCTCCTGAAACCATGGGCATCTGCCCGATGGCGGTAATCCTGCAGGCACCAGCTGCCGCCATCCAGCTCTTCATCAAAAAGCCCGATGGTGCTGCGCATTGAGCGGGAGAGGGCAAGCAGCGCAAAGCTGATGTTACAGGTTTCTAGGCAGCTGCAGTCGCTTTTAAGGAGCCGGGCCGGAAGTGGATGCTCTGAAGGGCAATGGGGGGTAATGATACCGGCCTGCTCTTTTGTTGTCGCCTCCAGAATCTGTTGGTAACATTCAGCGGCGAGGGTTCCGGTGGGGCGTACGATTACGGCCCAGTCCGCATCGGAGCGGTTCAGGGCGCGGTTGACAGCGGGAACAAAACCGATATTGCGTTCCATGGTCATGTAGATCGCCCGGTCACCCAGATGGTCGGAAAATTCTTCCAGCATTAATTCGGTAGCGCGGTCGCAGCCGTTGTTGATGATGATCAGGCGGGCCGTTTCGGCACAGTCCAGAATTGAGACAAGGCAGGCCCGGGCTTCAGTCGGGTGGTTCCAGACCGGAACTATGATATCAAGCGTGGAAGTGGTCATAGGGAGCTAACAGAAAGGGTGGGCATCGCCCACCCTTTTGAGTAGATGTTGAAAAACGTACTGATGTTGATAGCGGGCGCTTTTAGGATGAAACCGCAACACGCTTCAGCAGGTGCAGCTCATCCAGCACCTTGCCGGAGCCCAGAACAACGCAGTCCAGAGGGTTTTCTGCAATCAGCACCGGTACCTTGGTTATCTCGCGTAGCAGCACGTCCAGGTTGCGCAGTCCGGCGCCGCCGCCAGCCAGGAAGATTCCTTTGTCCACGATGTCGGCAGCCAGTTCTGGCGGGGTACGCTCAAGGCATTGACGGACAGTATCCACAATGGCGTTAACCGCTTCCTTGAGGGCATCACGGATCTCGTCGGAGTTGATCTCGATCGTCTTGGGGATACCGGAGACCAGGTCGCGTCCCTTGACCTCCATGGTCAGGACTTCTGGACCGGGGTAGGCTTCGCCGATCTCGATCTTGATCGCCTCGGCCATCCGTTCACCGATCTGCAGGTTGTACTTGCGCTTGATGTACTGGACAATCGCCTCATCCATCTTGTCGCCACCCATGCGGGTGGATTGTGAGTAGACAATACCGGCCAGGGAGATCACCGCAACTTCAGTGGTGCCGCCGCCGATATCAACGATCATGTTGCCGCTGGCCTCGGTAATCGGCAGACCGGCTCCGATGGCGGCCGCCATCGGTTCTTCAATCAGGTAGACCTCGCGGGCACCGGCAGACTCGGCCGATTCCTTGACCGCCCGTTTTTCCACCTGGGTGATGCCGGAGGGGACGCAGATCACGATCCGGGGGCGGACCAGGGTCTTGCGGTTATGTACCTTGTGGATGAAGTAACGCAGCATCTCTTCAGTGATGTCGAAGTCGGCAATAACGCCGTCCTTCATCGGGCGGATGGCGGTGATGGAGCCGGGGGTGCGGCCCAGCATCTGCTTGGCCTCCATCCCGACCTTCAGCACCTTCTGTTGGCCGGTGGGCATCTTCTGTACGGCAACCACCGAAGGCTCACGTACCACGATTCCTTTGCCCTTCAGGTATACCAGGGTGTTTGCGGTGCCCAGGTCAACGGCCAGGTCATTGGAAAACAGGCCAAAAATCGAATCAAATATCTTAAACATGGTTGAAATCCTTTCACTATAAATAGGACCTGAAAAATTATCAGAACAAGCAGGTGAATGCAAGGGAGAAAACAGGCTGTCCATTGCAAAACGGTTCGCTATACCCTTGACTTGACGTTGAGATGCCGGTAGTTTAGACAAATTTAGCAGCTTACTGTGGAGAATGGATAATGGATTACAAAGCAACCCTGAACCTGCCCCAGACCGATTTCCCGATGAAGGCCAATCTGTACCAGCGTGAGCCGGAGCTGCTCAAACGCTGGCAGGAGCAGGATCTGTACGGAATGATTGAGGAGGCCGGCAAGGATAAGCCGGTTTATATGCTGCATGACGGCCCTCCCTATGCCAACGGCCACACCCATATCGGCCATGCCCTGAACAAGACCCTCAAGGATATTGTGCTGAAGGTCAAACGGATGGAAGGGTTCCATGCTCCCTATGTGCCGGGCTGGGATTGTCATGGTCTGCCGATTGAGCTGCAGGTGGAGAAAAATCTGGGTTCTAAAAAGCACCAGATGACCAAGGCCGAGATGCGCAAGGAATGCCGTGTCTATGCCAAAAAGTTTATCGATATCCAGAAGGAGGAGTTCAAACGGCTTGGCGTGCTGGGTGACTGGGACACCCCCTATCTGACCATGACCAACGAATACGAGGGGCTGACCGCAGCAGAATTGGCCAAGTTTGCGCACAATGGGGGCCTGTACCGTGGACGCAAACCGGTACACTGGTGCTCCTCCTGCGTCACCGCCCTGGCCGAGGCCGAGGTTGAGTACGCCGACCACACCTCTCCCTCAATTTAC
>DAIQQT010000385.1:0-2889 GCA_036786685.1 Trichlorobacter sp. | reverse complement strand
CCAGTTTTGCCATCATCTGCCCCGGTGTCGCCTTTATGGTCTACGGCTTCTTTTTCGTCCATCAGGGGCTGGTACTGAACGAGGTGGTCAGCCAGTTTTCTGTGGTCTATTTTCTCGTCCTGTTGCCGTTCATATACGTCCAGTTCAAGACCGTACAGCTGATGCGCACTCTCAACCGTAAAATGTTTTCCCGAACAGAACTGACAAGTAGCTCAGAAAATACGGAATAACCATGACCCCACTCCCCGATATCCTGGCAACCATTGTTGCCCATAAGCATGAAGAAGTTGCTGCCGGTCGGCTGGCAGCGTCTCTTGAAGAACTGAAAAACCGCATTTCTGACCTTGAAGACATCCCACGCGGGTTTGAGCGCCACCTGCGTGAGGCGGTGTTGTCCGGTTGGACCGCCGTTATCGCTGAAGTTAAGAAAGGTTCCCCCAGCAAGGGGATTATTCGTGAAGATTTTGATCCCCTTGAAATATCCGGGATATATCAGGACAACGGGGCAACCTGCCTTTCAGTACTTACCGATGAAACATTCTTTCTGGGGCATCTGCGATACCTTGCCCTGATTCGGGAACAGGTCGGCCTGCCACTGTTACGCAAAGACTTCATCATTGATCCCTGGCAGATCTATGAAGCCCGGGCTGCCGGAGCAGATGCCATCCTGCTGATTGCATCCATACTTGAACCACAACAGATTGTTGACTTCGCCGGTATCGCACGCCAGATTAACCTGGATGTCCTGCTTGAGGTTCACGATGAGCGTGAAATGGAAGTGGCCTGTGGGACTGAAATAGGCCTGATTGGTGTCAACAACCGCAACCTGCGGACCTTTGTAACTGATCTGGACACGACTGGGCGTCTTGCAAAGATGCTACCCGCCGGGCGGCTGCTGGTGGCGGAAAGCGGCATCAACTGCCGGGCCGATATAGAACGGCTGCAGGGAGCCGGCGCCGGCGCCTTCCTGATCGGTGAATCCCTGATGCGTGAAAAGGATATCGGGGCTAAACTGCAGGAACTACTGAGTTAGACCCACCACCATGAATTGTAACCTGAACCTGTCGATAGAAACGCCGACAGGTTTTTTTGTGCCTAAAAATGAAAACGACATAACTGGTCATACTGCTGTGATAGGGTGAAATCATGGACAAGATAATTGTTGTAGATACCGAAACCACCGGACTATCGGTCAGGAACGGCGGGCGGGTGATAGAGATCGGCGCGGTTGCCGTAGAAAACGGGCAGATCGTGGCTGAACTGGCGACTCTGATCAACACCACCACACCAATCAGCTACGATGCTTTTCGGGTACACGGCATCTCACAGCAGATGCTGGCTGGTAAACCAACCCCGGCAGAAGTCTGGCCCTGGTTTCTGGAGTTTATCGGCACCAGTCCGCTGGTGGCCCATAACGCAGCCTTTGATCGTACTTTTGTACAACATGAACTGCACCTGCTGGGAATGCCGTTTGCAAACCCGTGGCACTGCACCCTGCAACTTTCCCGCAGGAAACTGCCCCGGCTTTTTAACCATCGCCTGGAAACAGTTTACAGATATCTGTTTGGTGGACTGCCGCAAGAGCTGCAACGTCACCGCGCCCTGGATGATGCCCGGATGGCGGCGCGGGTATGGATGGAGTTGGGAGGTGAGTGGCGTTGAACTGGAGGTTATATGGCTAAATCCGTGGTTGATTCTTGGTGGCCTGTATGCGTGGGATCGCCTTAACCGGAATTCGCGGGAGGCCAAGGAAAATGCGCGGCGGCTTGCAGAACTGGAAAAGACCGTACATGGCGAACAGCAAGATAAACAGCCCCAGTAAGTTGTGGGTGGTGGCGATGAACCGGGTGGCTGTCTCGGGTGTCTGGGTTGCCTGGTAAGTCTGATTTTTCTTGTGGGGTTGGTGGTGTTTTTGTGCTGGTTGGTATTTGGGTAAGGTCGGTGAAAAAGCGAGCCGGACAATTGCTTGCCCGGCTCATCCCCGCAGGTGCGGGGAACAATACCGGTTAAATGCTCTTTCACCTAATTCTTACCGGTTCATCCCTGTTGGGAACATGTTTTGTTAATTACCATTTTTTTTACCACAAAGCAAATTAACAACTAATTCTTACCTTGACAAAAAAACTTTTCGTGATTACCCTTGGTTCAAGATTGAACGGTGATTCTGTCAAAAGGAGAAAAGCTATGAATAGATGTAGTTGGCCGTTAGGCAATGGGCAAACTCATGAATTTACGATTTATGACTCAAAGCAGAACTGGAATAAGATCGCTGGGGTATACATTTTTTCGTATCTAGCTCAAGAGGGGTGGTATCCCCTGTATGTTGGGCAAACAGATGATTTCTCTTCGAGGCTTCCTAATCACGAAAGGCTGGAAGAAGCAGTTAGGCATGGAGCGACCCATATACATGCTGCCGTTATCCCGCAAGCGTCAAGTCGAGACAAATTAGAAGCTATGTTGATAGGACATCTTCAGCCACCAATGAATACACAGCTTAAGTGAAATGAAAGGGTTGCAGATGGGCTATCACCATTATTGGGGCAAAGCCGAAAAGGACGGGCTACGGTATCACCTGCTACCATATCATTGCCTGGATGTGGCAGCGGTGGGCTGCTTGCTACTTGATCCTGAAAAGCCATTTTGCAAGCGGCTTGCAAAGCAATTAGGGATAGCACCAGCTCACTTGCAACGCTGGATTACCTTTTCTCTCTGCCTCCATGATATCGGTAAATTTGCTGTTGTATTTCAAGGGCAGGTAACCGGCTTATCCGACGAACTGATCAAGCCTAATGGTCGGAAGAGGTATGACGAACGCCACGATTCTCTCGGCTATTGTCTGTGGAGGGCAGAAGAAGGTCTGCGTGATCGACTTGAGGTGGAGGATAGTTG
>DAIQQT010000384.1:0-2895 GCA_036786685.1 Trichlorobacter sp. | reverse complement strand
ACCTGCCGGGTGGTCTACACCTGCGACAGCTTTGTCTGTGTTGAGGCAGGCATCGAGCGAATCAGCCGCGACCGCAACAGCAAGGCGCTCTCAAACTCCTGCCTGTTCACCTTTGTCAACGTAGACAGCACATTGCAGCATCAACCGGTTCCCGGCATCTATCCCACCACCTATGCCGAAGATGCCCGCTATCTGGCAGCGTTTCGCAGCCACAGGGCGATGGTGAAACATTATGACCTGATCTGAGGCTCCTAGTGAGCTGTCTGCCCGACCGGTGCAACACGGGAGGGCAGCCTGATAAACTGGGCCAGCACCAGAGAGACCACGCCCAGGGCAGCCCCCATGATGAACGGTATCCGGTAGTCCAGCATCCAGAGATAGCCGCCCAGAGCCGGCAGGAAGACGGCAGCGACATGGTTGATGGTGAAACCGACCGCCGAGGTGGGGGCGATGTCCGCCGGATCGGCAATCTTCTGGAAGTAGGTGCGGATCGCCACGGCAAAGTTGAACAGGATGTAGTCAATGATATACATCCCGGCCACCACCCAGCGTGAAGAGGCGCAGGCATAGGTCAAAAAGACCAGAATCACACCGGCATACTCAATCGTGCAGAGGGTCCGTTCACCAAAGGCGTTAATGGCCCGGCCGATCATCGGATTGATGATCCAGTTGATCAGGTTGTTGATGATAAACAGCACCGTGATGGCCTGCACGGAAAAATGAAAGACCTTGACCAGCAGGAACATGGAAAAGACCATGTAGATCTGGCGCCGGGCGCCGGACATGAAGGTCAGGGCATAGTAAAGCCAGTAGCGCCGCTTCAGAAACATCCGCAGTTTTTGTGGCGGCACATCCGCATGGCTGGGGTCTTGGAAGACCGCCCAGAGACCAGCCAAGGCAACCACGCTCCCCACCACCAGAAACATGCCGCGGTAATCCAGCACAAAGCCCATACCCCAGATTGCAGCAGCAGAGATGATACTGGTGATGGCAGCCAGACTGCGCAGCTTACCCATCACTAACGGAGACTGGTGGGTGGAAAAATATTGCAGGGTCAGGGATTGGTTAACGGTTTCATAGTAGTGGAAGCCGAAGCTCATCAGCAGCGTGGTCAGCGCCACTCCGCTGAAGCTGGGAAAAAAACCGGTCAGGGCAACACCGATCCCCAGCAGGATGATCGACAGGGATGCCAGCCGGTGTTCTTTGATCACCAGCATCACATAAATCGCTGTTAACGCCAGAAAGCCGGGGATCTCACGGATCGACTGGGTCAAACCGACCTGGAGCCCGTCAAGATGTACCGTCTCCACAGCAAAGTTGTTGAACAGCATGGTGTAGCCCTGCAGCCCCGCCATGGAGGCTGCAGTCAGTACAGCCAGAAAACTGAACATCTGTTTGTTGGTAGAAGTGGTAAGCATTGTTACAGCAGGTCTTTCATCAATCCCGTCTCCCGCCCATCAAACGCAGCAGCATCAGGAACAGGTTGATAAAATCAAGGTACAGAGTCAGTGCCCCCAGGATCGCCGGCTTTCTCCCCTCTGCCCCTTCAGCAGCCAGTGCCTTGATCTTCCAGGTATCATAGGCGGTCAGACCGGTAAAGACAATCACGCCAATGGCCGAGACCACCCAGGACACCGCATCATTCTTCATGAAGATGTTCACCAGTGACGCGATCACAATGCCAATTAAGCCCATGAACAGGAAGTTGCCCCAGGAGGTCAGGTCTTTCTTGGTTGCATACCCATAGATACTCATGGCACCGAACATGGCGGCTGAAACCGCAAAGGTTGAGGCGATGGAGTCGGCGGTGTAGACCAGAAAGATAACGGAAAGGGTCAGACCGTTTAAAGCTGAATAGCCGATAAACAACAGGGTGGCAACACCGGCACTCATCCGGTTAATGGCACCGGCCAGGGTAAATACCAGAGCAAGCTCACCAAACATCAGCCCGTAAAAAACCAGCCGGTTACCGACAATGGTTTTTAAAAGCTCCGGCGAAGAAACCGTAATCAGCGCCACAATCGCGGTAAGGGCCAGACCGCAACCCATCCAGGCATAGACCTGACGTACCAGTGTATTCTGCCTGACGATCAGCCCTGTGCTGGCCTGGGTAGTATCAAGTTGATTCATAAATATCTCTCCTCTGCTGTCGTACTTTGTTTTTTCACTGTAGTGCAACTGACTGCATCAGGCAACAGTATCTGCAAAACCTGGCTGATTTGCAATCCTGTCCTGTCCTGTGCTATGCATGAAGGCAAGGGAGAAAGGCATGAACCAACAGCTGCAACAAATCGTCAATGCCCGCTATCATGAGCTTGATCCGCATAATCGGGTACGCCTGACCGTTATCCTGGCCTGGCTGCAGGAGGTTGGTGCAGAGCATGCCCTGCAGCTGGGTGTAGGGCTTAAGCATCTGCGTAAAAGAGGCTTGACCTGGGTACTGTCCCGGCTCTCCATTGAGCTGCTGCGCCCGATTATCGGTACTGAGCCGGTAACAGTGACCACCTGGCCGGTGACCCGTGATGGTTTTTTTTCAATTCGTGATTTTCTGCTGACTGACCAACAGGGCCAGACCATTGGGCGGGCCACCAGTTCATGGGCTGCACTGGATCTGAGAACTCGCCGCCCGGTAGTCATTAACGAACACCTGCCCGACTATCCGCTACACCTGCAGCGGGCACTGGATGATCCCTTTGCAACGCTTCCGCTGCTTGAAGAATGCCAGACAGGGTTGCAACTGCCGGTTTTACGGGCTGACCTTGATATGAACAACCATGTGAACAACACGATTTATGCAGGCTGGGCACTGGAGGCGGTACCGGAAGAGCTGATCAGGCGGGATGGATATTGAAGCAAAAGTAAAACAGATAGTGATGGACAAACTGGGCGTAGAAG
>DAIQQT010000383.1:0-2908 GCA_036786685.1 Trichlorobacter sp. | reverse complement strand
GAGTGGAAGGGTTTCTTGAAGGTTATAATTAACAGTAGCTTGCATTGCAGTTTGGTCTACTATAGCTGCCGGTGCCATAGGGGGCAGCGAAAGCTTGATGCCTTCGCTGGCGGCGTACTCCGTAAGCATCTTGTCTGTTATACAAATATCTGAGAGGGATATACTGGCAGGCGAGTCCACCAAATAGTGAATTTCATTCTGGGATAGAATAATGAACTGACCAATTTTGCTCCTGATGCGAGATTTTGTACTGCTGGCCTCTGATGTTGTCATGGCGTACCATCGATTGTGTATTTCGTCAAAATCCTTCCAGCCGCTCATTATCCAACCAACTGCCATATCAATTGAAAATTCAGATAAACGATCAGCAAAAACAGCTTTGGGGCTGTACAATTGAATTCGGCCTGATTCCTTGGCCTCTGTCATATCGAAATAGTCAGGGAAAAAGGTGAGTTCAAAGAGCCCCTGTATGTTTGCAGAATCGTATGAGCAGCCACGTGTGCGACCATCACTGCAAGGCACAGGAACTGTTTTTCTTACGTAATCAACTCCATATTCATTGATTTTCCCATCACTGTTGATGATGCGTAACGATCTTGGTTCAGGTAAGTAAACACATGGTTTCAGGATGGGGTGAGCTTGACCGGCAAACAGAATCTTGTTACGGAGAAAGTCGGCGGATTGCTTCAGCAAAATTGCAGCTTCTTCAATGGTATGGCCTTCCATGTTGTACCTCTGCATAATAAACGTCAGTCTTTCAACCCAACCTGCACGCCTGATACCAGTACCAGAAAGCTTCTTTGTTCGTGCCTTTGATTCTATTCAAACGCGCCTATATTCCGGTAATCGTCAATGCCTTGAGTTCAGCATCAGCAGGTCGATTCTGATAGGCCTTCCAAAACCCTTAGCTACCCCTGAAGTCAGGTAGCCCTGAGTCTACACCCATACCGGCACCAGCGGAAATGATTATACTTTCTTATTCTGCAATGACCTGGGCTGTTCTATGTATGTCGCTGATAATTATCTGCATATGACTCAATTCTGGCGATTCACCTGAAACTCAGGTTTGTGCAGCTTTATAAGCTGGAACACCTGTTCTTTTGCATCTGGCGCATACCGTTCCAGCAAGTATGACAGGGCCTCGGCTGCATTTTTCTTTACCGCAATACAAAACTCAAGAGCCGTCAGTCGGGTATCAAGGCCGTTGGCCTCGCAGCGCTTGATTATCTCCAGGCTTGGCAGAGCAACGGTCAGCAGGGTGTGGAAGGAGCCTGCTTGAGCATCGGCATCGTAGAAAAGCTGTTTTTCATGCAGCGGAACAAACGGAATAATGTTGCTGAAGGTCTGTTCCACCCACGACATATCATCAGGATTACAGCCAAACTGCCACCAGAAATATTCTCTCCGATTTGAATGTGGGTAGGTGGCTGGAACAGCCAGTGAAATCCCCCTGTCGAGTAATTTTTCCGCCATGTCATGTGTCTTGTACCGTAGCGCTCGAAATAGCGGGGCGTTCTTACCGGCATAGTTAGTCCCCTCGGGTGATGCTCCCAGTTTAAGTAACAGTTCAGCCAGATCTTTCCGACCTTCGGCTAGCACATAGCTTAAGGGACAGTTTTGCTCATTGGAAGAGCGTTCCAGGGATAATACCGGCATATCAAGATTGGCACCATGCAGAGCGGCCTGTTTAATACCTTCTGCAGATTCCCAAAATAGAGCTGCCTCAAGCACGATGTCTATCGGTCGTCTGCAGCGTTCAGGCATGATGTCGCTAAAGTCATTAAGATCGTAGTCAAACGCAGGTAACTGCTCAATCGGTGTAGTCCAGTCGTCAGTGACTGAGAATATGGCTTCTAAAAACTCGGTTTTCTGACAATAAATCAGATTGCAGGCCAATTGGCAGAATGCCAGGTTGGTGAATCTCCCCTCATGAATGTGGGGGATGACCTGATCAATGTTCTGATAGCCATCACTACTGCTGCTAAACCCAGCCATGAACAGACCCTTGGCCACCGGACTCATTCTTTCCCAGTTTGGCTGTACCGCGTCAGTCATAGCAAACATCCCGGCTGTCCAGGCATGCCGTTCCAACACAGGTAACCATTTTGTCTGGTGCTCAGGTTGATTCAGTAACTGCTGGTGTTTGGCTATATGAGTCCACCCCTGTTTAAAAGGCTTTGCTCCGTGATTAACACCACCCTGCATACATCTGGTGGAATAGCGGTCAAAGACCCACCTGAACCAGCCATACGGTTCAACCGGCTCTGCTGTGGCAAGGAATGTAAGCCTTTCAGAGATAGTGTATTCTTGCTCTCTCATTTCATCTCCATGTTTTACCACTCCGCCTTGCGGTCAATCCAGGGTTGCATGGTCAGCTTCATTGTCTCAAGATTGAGGGCAACCAGATTACCGTTAGCTGGCTGCTGGTTGGTAAAGGCTCCGTTGTCCAGGTAGATTACCTGTTGGTTGCGTGAGCGGGTGATCTCACCAATGTTTTTGATGCGATGTCCGCAGATGACACGATGTCGTCTTTTGTCAACATTTTCTGGAAGAACAGTGCTTCCCCAAGCCATATGCTCAACCGGGGTGTCATTAACCGGGTCGTCAAGAGTCAGGTCGATCCCGGCATGTACCAGGATAAACTCACCGTCTTCATAAAAGTACGGCAGGCCAGCCAGAAACTTTCGATAACGAAGCGGGATCTCTTCAGGCTGTTTCACGCCAAAGCTGAATAAGGTTTTCTGCCCCCAGTTTTTTACCCATTGACATGAGAAGAGATCGTGATCCTGGGAGAAGTTACGGATCAGCATATCGTCATGGTTGCCCCGGACTGGCCGCATATCGTAGCCAGCTTCCTGCATGCCGATGATGATGTCCAGCACCCCTTTGCTGTCAGGGCCACGGTCGA
>DAIQQT010000018.1:0-16196 GCA_036786685.1 Trichlorobacter sp. | reverse complement strand
TGTAAGGATAGATCTTGGCGGTCTTGTCATTGATATCTCCAACCGGCCTGGTCATAGTTACCGGCTTGGAAGGATCCTTGATCTTGTCGCCCTGCATGTAGCGCTCAATCTTGCCATTGTACCAGGCATAAGTCGGCACATAGTTCATGTTCCACTTGAAGGTGCCCTTTTTCTTGGCAAAGGTCTCCTGGTCAAACTCTTCTTTCGGCTCAATCTTCTTACCTACATCGGCCCACCACCAGCCAACCTTGGTTGCCTGGCCCTTTGAGATAGCAGGAATATGGCAGGTCTGGCAGGCTACGGAAGCGGTATGCTTGTCCAGGATAGCCTTGTTTTTGGACTTCAGGTGAGGAGCCTTGGCACCGCTGTGGCAGTCCGTACACTCAACCTTTGCCACATAATGGGCCATCATACTGGAACGACCAGCAATGGCATGATCCTTGGTCTTGTGACAGTCCTGACACATCAGTCCTGCACCACCTTTTTCCTTGGTAGCCATATGTACGTCACGGTTCTTGTCTGCAGCCAGCAGGGTGGAATCAAGGCCCGGAGACTTGACGTTATCACCACCGCCGCCGTAGAAGTGACAGTCACCACAGTTCTTTAACGATGGCTTGCCAACACTCTTTGCAGCCAGCTCAAGGTTCATGGAACCTTTTGCTATTGCAGCGGCATCGACATCAGCACCAACCGCACCACGGGCATAGTTGCCTTTTTGGGAATGGCAGATCAGACAGTCAACTCTGGTTTTGTCATTAAAGTCAAACTTGCTACGGGTCCAGCCATAGCCTGCGTGACACTTGCTGCAGGACTCGTGAACAATACCGTCCGGACCACCAAAAACCGTGGTACAGTAATTATTGGTCATATTTTTCTTGCCAAACTCCTTAGTACTCTTCTCCATCCCCTTTACATGATTTGGAGTACCTGTCCACTTCCAGTGAGCAGTCTTCATGAAGTCTGCTGTCTGCTTGTCGTGACACTCAAGACACTGTTTAGTCACATCCTGACCCTTGGTAAAAGGCCCTTTGACGAAGTCAGAGTGATCAACCCCGGCAAACGCCATGGATGCAACCAGAAGCAGTGCGGCTGATACTGCAGCCACAACCGTCCGTACACCTTTCATACTCATTCCCCTTTCGTTGTCCTGCGTATAATGAGCCCGACACCGTGTCGAGCATGGCATATAAAACCGCTGTATAAAAACATATCTATATCTTGATGTCAACAACCTGTATACGGCACAAAAGACCATAACAGTCCGTTTTAAGCGACTTTTTTAACATTTATTAATCTTGAAAGCATCCAGCCAACCAGAAGCATCCCCAATACAAGAACCACCAAAAAGAAAACCAGCGGTGACCATTGCACCTGTACCGGTACAGTGGTTGGATTAAAATAAGGGGCAAGAAAATTACCACGGACCACATCCCGCATAAACGACATGACATAAACCAGCGGCAACGTCAGCCAGAGTGTGGGCAGTATCAGACGCTTGAATCCGGTTACCAGGGTTGCCACTGCCAGCAGGATACCAATTGCCAGCAACGCGGTTGCCGCAGTTCCTCCTCCCATGAACCGCAGCAAGGTTTGTTGTGGCAGGCTCAACAGGAACCAGGTGCCAACACCCAGCTGAAGCAGGGTCAGCCATGAGAAGAGCTGCATCCCCAGCTTCCGGCCTGCCTCGGCCACTTCCGGATCAGATTTCAATAGTGTGGTTGCATACAGCGCGCTGAACAGTCCGCCTACGGCAAGTGAGCCGGTAATAATGTGCAGGTAACGGGGTAACAGTGTCGGATCAGCAAGATTCAGGAGACTGCCGCCGGGGGTGGTAAACCAGCGGCTCCAGCTTGCCGGAGCTATCATCATGGTCATGTTGTTGGAGAAAATAAAACCGACCGTCAACAGTAATACCAGCACCGCCAACAGCACAAACATGGCAAGGTTACCCAGTTTTTTGAAACTGAAGTCATAGATGTAGGCCAGATAGTAGGCGATGATCAGCAGTGGAATCACCGCCAGCCAGTAGAGGCCCATCAGTACCGTACTTGAATAGAGCAGATGACCGTAGATAACATTGACGAACAGCAGCGGCGCCACCCCCAGGTTGACGGTAAAGGCCACCAGAAACGGCAGTGCCTTAGCCAGTTCATGGGATAGTTCACGGTGTGCCCGTCCTGGATAGAGATGGCTGATAAAGGCCACCAGCCCGGCCCCCAGCATGGCATTCATGGCAAACAGATGCAACGGAAAGGTCAACATCAGAAAGAACTGGAACCAGCCGTTGGGGGCGGTCAGAGTATCTGCAACCGGAATCAGGCTTGCCGGATTCATTTGGCACCTCCAGTCTGCTTGGCCATGTAATCGGCCATGGCATCCTTTTCAGCCGGTGTGCCGGTATAATCCGGCATGGCGGAGTTCAGGGCAGAAAGTTTATCCAGCGCAGCCCTGATCTTGTCCCGCGACCAGCCACGCATCTTCGGCTTGATCTGCTCCATGCTGTGGCAGGCAGCACAGTTGTCCTCATACAGTGTGGCACCCTGCTCCTTGGCAGGAGCAGCTGCTGCGCCGGGGTTATTCAGCCCAAACAGATAGCCGGCCATGGCATCCTTGTCTGCTGCCGGTGCCGTGTAGTCCGGCATGGCCGGATTCAGGGCCGGAAGTTTGTCCAGTGATGCACGCACCTTCGCCAGATCCCAGCCCTTCATCTTTGGCTTGATACTGTCAGCGCTGTGACAGGCAGCGCAGTTTTCTTCATACAGCAGCTTACCGCGATCACTGGCTGCACCACTCTCGTCAGCCAGTGTTTTTTTGTGCAGGCCCGCTGTCAGGTAGGCTGCCAGCGCCTTCAGTTCGGCATCACTACCCACAAAGGGCGGCATGAAGTAGCGCTTTTCATGAATGGTGGACAGATACTTGCGCATGGCGCCAAAGCTCATATTTTTGGTCCGACTGACAATGTCGTTATTAAATCCGCCCACGCTATGACAGGCAAAGCACTGATGCAGGAACAGCTCACGCCCGGCCTCAAGCTGATTGGCTTCGGTCACCTCTTTATGCTGCACCCATTTGGCATTTTTAAGGAACCCTTCCTGATTGATCCGCTCCACCTCTTTTTTTAGGATGCCGTTGGAGTACATCACCTCATTGATGACGTAGGGCCGCCGGGCTGCTTCACGGGTCCACTCAAAAGCCCCCATGTACCCCATGGCAGACACCATGACTGCAACAATCAGGCAGCGGATTCTGGCCTTGGGATTAAGGAGGATCAGCGCAATCAACACCCCTGCCAGAACTGCCAGGGAAAAGGCGCCGGTCATGACCGCCCGTTTGATGGTGGGAGAAGCCCCGGATACCAGTTTTGCAGCAGGGGACGGTAATACCGACAGATACCACCAGCCAGCCGGAATGGAGAGGATCAGGGAAACCAGCGCCCAGACACCGGAATAACGGATCATGCGGTGCCGTGCTGTTTCATCTTCCAGGAAGGTCGCCGTCAGAACACCGTAACAGCCCGCCAGCATAAAGCTCATAAAACTACGAAAAAACAGGGAAGGCCAAAAGGTGGGATTGAAAAAACCGGCCCAGAAATCATTACTGGTCAGCCAGCTTCCAGGAGTAAGCATGAAGTCAATAATGCCGTTGATCAGAAACAGACTCATCCAGGCCGCACCAAAATAGATCCAGCCAATGGTCTGATGGGTCCGGTCATCCATCCGGCCAAAGGTGTAGAAATAGACAAACAGGGCCACGATCTCCACCAGGAAGAAGACCCATTCAGCAGCCCAACCAAACACAAAGGTATGGATCAGCAGTGAAGTGGCTGCCGGGTGGATCAGGGAGATCACAAACCAGATCGCCACACCGGTCAGCCCGCCAAAGACCATGGTCAGCAACATGAAGAACCTAGTGTGTTTCTTCACAAAGGCCATGATCTGCTGACTCTGTTCTTTGATGGCTTTGCGCTCAACCATCACCAGATAAAGTCCGCCTCCCACTGCAAAGTGGGAAACAAAAACGTGAATGATCGCCACCAGGGCGATCAACAGTCCTCCACCAAACGTTGGAACAAACCAGACTGGATAGTTCATCGCGGCTACCCTCCTGTTATAGCTGCAGCTATACCTTCGGCAATCAGTGCAACCATCTGTTGGCTACCATCTTCCATCCGCTTTAATGTCCCGCTGCCTGCTTCCAGTTCAGTATCCCCCAGCACAATACTGTAACGGGCCTTCAGCTTGTCAGCCCGCCGCATCTGGCTCTTGAGACTCTTGCCCTCGCAATCAGTCTCCACCCACAAGCCCCGATCCTGCAGGGCAGCCATCAGACGGAAACCCGCAGTACGGGCAGCATCCCCCATCACGGCAATAAACAGATCCGGTACACGCTCAAAACTCCGATCCCCCAAGAGCAGAGCAACCCGTTCTACCCCCAGAGCAAACCCGATACCAGGGACCGCCGGTCCCCCCAGTTGCTCCACCAGACCATCATAGCGACCACCGGCAGCAACGGCAGATTGAGAACCCAGCAGGCCGGTCACCAGCTCAAAGGTGGTACGGGTATAGTAGTCAAGCCCTCTGACCATACGGGGATTCAAGCTGAACGGCACCTCAGCGGCGGTCAGATAGCTTTGCACCGCACTGAAATGCTGATCACAGGCAGGGCACAGATGTTCCACCATGGCCGGAGCCCCCTGGGTTGCCTCGATACAGCCCGGCACCTTGCAATCAAGCGCCCGCAGGGGATTAGTGGTCTGACGGCGGCGACAGTCTTCACACAAGGAGTCCTGACGTTCGGCCAGAAAGGCCACCAAAGCCTCCCGATAGGCGGGACGGCAGGCAGGACACCCCAGCGAGTTGATCTGCAGGCGGGGCTCAGTCAGTCCAAGCTCCTGAAACAGACGGCTGACCATGAGTAACACCTGAGCATCAATCAGCGGGTCTGAAGCACCGGTCACCTCGGCCCCTATCTGGTGAAACTGCCGGTAACGGCCCTTCTGAGGACGTTCGTGACGAAACATCGGCCCCATGTAATAGAGCTTGTTGACACTATCCAGGGCATACAACTTGTGTTCGATCAAGGCACGCATTACACTGGCGGTGCCTTCAGGGCGCAGGGTCAGACTGCTGCCCCCTTTGTCGGTAAAGGTGTACATCTCTTTTTCAACAATGTCGGTGGTATCACCGATTGAACGACAGAACAGTTCTGTTTTCTCAACAATCGGTACCCTGATCTCATTGAAGCCATACCGTGCAAAGACCGTGCGGGCGGTCTGTTCGATATACTGCCAAAGTCCTGATTCAGAAGGTAAAAGGTCATTGAATCCCTTGATAGCGGTAATACTCATTATTACTCCCTTGTCTGTTCTAACGCACCACCAGCAAGAGGGCTGACAACACGGTATATACAGTTTTTTCCGGCAGCCTTACCGGCGTACATGGCCTTATCGGCCATGGCCAGCAACTCTTCAATCCCGGTGGTATCCTCGGGATAGCTGGCAAATCCCAGGCTGGCAGTTACATGGATCTGGTAGCCTTCCCTGGCAAGGAAGCAGTGTTTTTCAATCATCTTCCTGATACGCTCGCCTACATGTTGTGCAGCTTCGGGTCCGGTTTCAACCAGGATAATGGTGTACTCGTCTCCACCATAGCGGATCAGCACATCCACCTCCCGAACCGACTTTTTCAGCAGCGCCCCCAGCTCTTTGAGCAGATTACTCCCTGCCAGGTGGCCATAGGTATCATTCACACCTTTAAAGTTATCCAGGTCCAGAAACACAACGGACAGCTGGGTTGAGTAGCGATCAGCCCGTTTGATTTCACGCTCAAGCGCGATCTTCAGGTAGCGATAATTGAACAGACCGGAAAGTTCATCGATATAAAGCAGATCTCTGGTTGAGGTAAAGCGCAGGGCATTATCCAATGCGCGGGCGCCATGTTCTTCAAGAAAACTGATATTCCGCTCACTTTTAAGCGTTGGAAAGACCTGATTCGGGTCATTCAACAAGATCACCATACCATGACAACTGTTTCTGATGACAAGGGGAAAGAGGACCGCCTCACGCAGATCCGCCCGATCAAGCTCTTCGTGCCCCGCTGGCAGGAGCAGTCGAACCGGCTGCCCTTTGCGGGATGAGCGTTTGCGATATGAAGGGGTCAGCAGTTTATGCACCAGCGCACCTGTGGCTGCGTCAATCCCCTTCAGTTCCTTGATAACAAACTCCCCATCCAGCTGCACCAGACCAATACCGCGCCCTACCCCAACCTCACGCGCCAGGGCATCCACAGCAAGGTGACAGACCCCCTCAAGATCCAGACAGCTGGAAAGCGCCTGACTGGTCTGCAAAAGCCCCAGCATATTACGCAGCTCAACATTTTCATCCAGCAGGCGGCGCTGTTCCATACAGAGTCGCACGGTGTGCCGCAGCTCATCTGAACTGATCGGCTTCAGAAGAAAATCTCTGGCACCATGTTTCAGGGAAAAAAGGGCTGACTCAAGATCAGCGTTGGCGGTCACCAGAATAACGTCAATGGAAGGATCCTGAGACTTGATCTTTACCAGCAGTTCCAGCCCTGAAATACCAGGCATGGCCAGGTCTGTCACCACCAGACCAAAGCGGGCATCCTGCAGCAGGTCAAGCGCCTCCTCACCAGAACAGGCTGTTTCCACGTTATATCCGGCCTGACGCAGCAGATCGGCATATAGCTCCCGGAAAAAGCGATCGTCTTCAACGATCAGTATTTCATTCATCAGTCTGGTTTCAGTCATCTGGAATCAAGCCTTACTTAATAGCATGATAGTGATTCATTCGTATTATCGCAGCAAATCACTGGCTGTCAAAACAAAATGTCGCACTGTAGCAGTCAGGACAGATTCGTCCTTAAGCGGGGCTACAGTAAATCCAGTACCGTTTGTTTCAACCAGAATCGTGCCCTGTCGATCAGTCCGATACAGTTCTGCCCGCTGCTGCCTGATCCTGCCGATGGTTTCTTCTGCTGGCAGACCAAACGTATTTCCTGCGCCAACGGATATCACAGCAACCCGGGGCTTGATCCTGGCAAGAAATTGCTCACTTGTTGCGTATCGGCTGCCATGGTGCCCCACCTTAAGCAGGGTAGTATCCCCGATTCCATCATGAAGCAGCATCTCCTCCACAGGAAAGCCGGCATCCCCCATCAAGAGCGCGCTGAAAGAGGATTGTTGCAGTTGCAGTACCAAGGAATCATCATTATCTCCATCTTCTGTTCCTGCCGTATCATCTGGGGCAAGAACTGAAAGCACCAACTCCTTCCCCAACTGAATACGATCCCCTTTTTTAACGGTACGCAGGGTTGTTTTCTGACTATTGAGCGCCCCGACAAGACGCTGATAGGTAGCGCTTGAGCCAACAGACTCCCCCTGCCAGAACTCCCTTACCCGAAACTGCTCAGCAACCGCTGGCAGACCTCCCAGGTGATCAGGATGGGGATGGGTCAAGACCATCAGATCAAGCTGTTTAACCTTCAGACGATGCAGCGCCGGAATCAAATATCGTTCGCCAAAATCCTTGTCGTAATCATGCAGATAACCTCCGCCATCCACCAACAGGGTGCGACCGTCAGCAAGTTTGATCAGGGTTGCATCCCCCTGTCCTACACTTAAAAAGACCAGCCTCGTCTTCCCGTCAGGTGCAGCATCCGGCCACAGGTGGAGCAGCAGCACCCCGATTAGCAGCAGACTTACCCCAATCCCCTGAACACGGCCAGACCGGACAAAGCTGAGCAACACCAGCAGAACAATCGTAGCCAATAGATCAACAGGACCAACAGCAAAACTCTGCAGTACCGGCAGCTGTGCTATCCAGTGGATACAAGCGTTACTGATCGCCACCAGCCAGCCGGACACCTTCAGTGCAAACGACGCAACAAACGGTACCCAGAACTGCAGCGGAACAGC
Organism: Trichlorobacter sp.; assembly: GCA_036786685.1. Taxonomy (GTDB): domain Bacteria; phylum Desulfobacterota; class Desulfuromonadia; order Geobacterales; family Pseudopelobacteraceae; genus Trichlorobacter. Next base: position 8,261 of record DAIQQT010000018.1, on the reverse strand, counting down.
TGCCGTAGCCAAAACTGTTGCACCATACCCCAAAAGTGGCACCGCCACCAGATTCGCCAGAATGCCACTGAAGGAGACCTGATGGAATGAGTCCAGCACCACTGCCATAGTGGAAAGCACGGCAGCTATCGAGGCAGCACAGAACAACAGCAGCGTCCGCTGCCAGCCCCGTAACGTAAAGCGATCAAATGGTGCAACAAGTAACGGAGTCAGTACCAGCAGGCCCCAAAGTGCCAGGAACGAAAGCTGAAATGAAAGGTCAAACAGGACACCTGGGTCCGCCACCAGCAAACAAAAGGCAGCCAGCAGCAGTGCATCCAGACTGTCAACCTCCCGCTCACTCCAGATGGCCAGGACCACTGCTGACAACATTACCACTGAACGGGCGGTGGCAGGAGCGCAACCGGTAAAGACAAGGTACAGCAGCATAAGGGGCAGCGCTGAAAGCAATGCCGTGCGCCGCACATCAATTCGTAATGCCAGCCACTCCCAACGCAGCAGCAGCCAGCGCAGGCCAAAGACCCATACCGCCACCACAACACCGACATGAAACCCTGAGACAGACAGGATATGGGACACACCAGCCCGACTGTAGGCGGCAGCCAGAGCAGGGGAGATTTCCTGTTGCCCGCCGGTTGCCAGCGCCAGCAGAATACTGCGCTGATCCGGGTCAGGAACACTGTTCCTGATGAAAGCCTGACTGCGCAGCGCAAGCTCATCAATCCAGCGGCGCCCTGTTACCACTGCAGCACCACGCATCAGCACAACACTGTCAGCACTCGGTACCCAGGCCGTTGCCTGGACCCTGCGCAACGCAAGGTAGCGACGATAGTCAAACTCCCCTGGCAGGCCAAGCAGGCGGGGCAGACGCACCTTGGCCGGGCAGCGGATTCTGTCACCACCCAGCCAGTCCCCCTGACCTTTGGCGATAGTAATGAGCAGAACACCGTCAACGGCAAACAGAGTGCCATTTGAATACACCTGCTCAACCCGCAGCTCTAATCGCTGTCCTTCAGCCTTCACAACCGGACGCCCCTGCAGGATTCCCTCAACAACAACCTGCTTGCCGTCAAATGCAGCAATACCTTGACCGGCCAGACTGGTATCCAGACGTGGTGACAAAGCTGCCATTCCCCAACTCATCCAGAACAGTGCCAGCAGGCAACCAAACAGGATCTGGTTTTTAAACGGCACGGCTAAAGCAAGACAACCAGCTAGAATTAATGGGATACCACGGTAGACAGGGACGGCCAGCAAATACTCAAACAGGCACCCCAGAACCAGAAAAACAAGCGATATAAGAAGCGGACGTTTTGCGTACATGACCAGTCACCAAAATACGGAAGCGGCATCTTGTCAAGAAAAACAAACATTTTTGTGGCACAGAGCTTGACAGACGTGTTTCATTAGCTACAATGCCAAACATTGTTTAGTCTCATGACACAGACAGACAGCACATCCAGAGATTTACCGCAGGGATTTCATCTCTGCCATTCCACCAAGTAAAGGGATCTCCATATGTTTCTGCTGCCAAAAGGAACCCCCCTGGCCGAGAATGTCCCTATCTCCAAGTTACAACTACCTGATGCACTGGAAAAACTTAAAAATGGCAAACTGACCGGTTGCGCCATTTTTGATTTTCCTGCAGCTGACTGCGCCCTGGTGTACGATGAGGGAAAGCTGGTAACTGCCATTGTGCATCGCGATGGCAATGAAATCAAAGAGCAGGCAGCCCTGCAATCTCTGGTTGAGTTGATGTTGCTTGCCTCAAGCGGCAGCTTCAGCGTGTACGCACTTTCAAAAGACATTACCCTGGCGGTGATGGCGCTTGTTGGTGGACCGGCAACCATTGACGGCCAGGAAATCAAACTGATTGACTTCAAGGCGCTGCTTGACCGGATCAAAACCGAACAGATGACCGCAACACTCAAGATCTACACCCCTGAAAGAGCCGGGTTGATTTTTTATCGTAACGGCGCAACCGTAGGATTCTTCCACGACGCCTCAACCGGCATAGAAACCTCTGCAGGGGAAGTACAGCAGATAGCCGGCCTGCCCGGTGCCCGAGCTGACCTGCGGGTACTCGAAGAAAGCGATGGTTTTATTCTTGATCTGGCTGGGCTGGTGGATATCCGGGCACTCTGGGAAACATCTTCCGGCAACCCGTTTGCCACTCCGTCAACGCCTGCTCCAACGGCAGCTACGCCGCCTTCAGAGCCGCCTGCAGCAGCACCTGCTGCAGCTGCCTCCACACTCTCTGCAGATGAGATTGAAACAGCAATTCTTGATCTGGCCAACCAGTTTGTTGGCAAACTCGGTCGTACTTTGGCTGAAAAAGAGCTGATGAACATTGGCAACGTCGCGGCATTGAAGGATCCTGACAAACTACAGGAGTTCCTAAATGCCATTGAAAAAGGGTCAAAACTGCTGGCAAGTTCCAATAAAATAAAAGAGATGAAGGAAGCAATCGCTGCCCAGGCCGCACAACTTTAATTTAATTCCGCCCAGTGCAGATTCAGAGGAGGCGTTATGGATTTAACAGGTTTTTTTCAGGCTTTAACATCGATATTTCCCTTTTTGCCAAAGATCTACAATGCTGTTGTTATTGATTATTCAACACTGTTCACTGTTTTTTGCTGGCTGATAGCTGCATCCATCAGCCTGTATTTCAGCATGAACAACTCACGGATCTGGACCAGTATCGGCATAGGATTTTTCCTCCTGTTCTGGAGCCAGTCCTTCCAGCTGAACCCCTGGCACGAAACCTTTACGGTTATGATTGCCATTCACTTTACCATTGGTACCATATCAATCCTCCTGGTCAGCCATGGCATTCAGGAGTACTACCTGTTTACTCGAACCCTTGAAATTACCGGGGCAAAGAAAACCATCTATCTGGGTACTCTCCTTATTATTCTGTGCAGCATCCTGGTCATCAGTCTCAACCCCAAACCATCGCTGTATGTACTGCGTAACTACCGGATGATGAACAACACCGTCTGGTTTTTTCTGTGTATCCTGAACATCTACTACATAGCCAAAATTTATATGGAAATGAAAGACTCCCCCATTGCCAAGGGAATTATCTGCCTGGGATTGGTCTTTGTTTTTGCACTGATCTGGAAGGGATCCGGCATGTATCTGAACATGTATATGTGGGATAAGTCCTGGCTTGACATCATTGAGTTTACCGGCGAGAGTACAGACATAAAAGAGCATATGGGTAAAGTTAGCTTTGCTCGATCATTATTCAAAACATTTAACTTTGTGACCAGTATATCGGTTGCCGGCACCTTTGCTTACCTGTTCAAGCTTTTGAGATAAACGCAGGCAAATCATACCAACATAAAAGAGGGGATAACCGGTTCGGTCTCCCCTCTTTTGTTGCGTTTCAACACAGCGCTGTTGTGGTCCAACAATCGCTACCCGAATAGCTCCTTTCGCCGTTTTGCCAGATATGGCTTGATATCACAGGACGTATCAAAGGACAGTACCTTACGGGCCAGGGCCTGGCAAAGTCGTAACGAATGTCCCCGGATGGCCTGCTTAACCAGCGGTATACTGGGGGCTGACAGACTGAACTCACGCACTCCCATCCCCACCAGCAACAGGGCATTCAGCGGATCGGATGCCATTTCTCCACACACAGAAACCTTTTTACCCAGCTTTTGTCCAACGTCAGCCACCCGTTTGATGGCATGCAATATTGCTGGATGGTACGGCTCATAGTACTGCTTTACCTTCAGATTATTACGGTCTGCCGCAAGCATATACTGGATCAGGTCGTTGGTACCAATACTCAGGTAGTCCACCTCTGCAGCCAGTCGATCAATAATCTGTACCGCAGCCGGTACCTCCACCATAATCCCCAGCGGCAACCCCCCGCAGACATCATGCCCCTGCTGACACAGCTCATCAACCACGGAATCAAGAATAGCCCTGATCCGACGCACCTCATCAAGGCAGCTGATCAGCGGAAACATAATGGTGGCCTGACCAGCCGGTGCTGCCAACAGAATACCTGCCAGCTGCTCACGGAAAATAGCCTCTTCATCCAGAGAAACCCGAATCGATCGCCAGCCCAGAAACGGATTATCTTCATGGGGATAGCTGAAATACGGCAAACCCTTATCGCCGCCAATATCCAGAGTGCGGATATTAACCGGCTGCCCCGGAAACCCTTCCAGTATCTTGCGGTACAGCAGCGCCTGTTCCTGACGGTTGGGAAAGGAGGTACGGGCCATATAAGGGAATTCAGTCCGGTAGAGGCCAACTCCCTCAGCACCGTTGGCAGTAGCGGTTCTCACGTCCGACAGGAGACCGATATTAGCCCGTAACAGGACCCGGGTGCCATCACTGGTCACTGCCGGCAGATCACGCAGTGGCTCCAGTTCCTTCAGGCGAATGGCATACTCCTTTTCAAGCCTCAGATATTCATCGCGGACATGCTTTTCAGGATTCAGGTAGATATGCCCGGAAGTACCATCCACAATCACCTGATCCTTGACATTGGCGGCATGCAGCAGGCCTTTGACCCCCACCACCGCAGGTATACCCAGCGATTTTGCCATAATGGCGGCATGAGAGTAGATATTCCCCTTTTCAGTTGCAATACCCAGAATCTTGTCATGATCGAGCATGGCCATGTCAGAGGGAAAGATATCCTCTGCCACAATCACCCGTTTTTCTTTCAGTTTTACGCCATTATGCTCATTCCCCTCCAGCACATCAATGATCCGGCGTCCTATATCCTCCATATCTGCGGAACGCTCCCGCAGATAGGGATCCTCCATGGCCGAAAACACTTCAATATAGCCCTGTACCACCTCATGTACCGCCCGTGTGGCACCACTGCCCTGCTCAATCAGATCATTAACCTTGTTCAGGAAACCACGGTCTTCCAGTATCATCAGGTGGGTGTGAAAAATAGAGGCATCATCCTCTGACAACAGTTCACTGACCCGCTTTTCCATATAGATGGTCTGGATCGTGACTTTTTCCAGAGCGATCCTGAACTTATGCAGCTCATCGGCAACAGATCCGACCCTGGCAACCTTGATAACCTTGTCACTGAAGCGGTCAAGGATATAGACCTTGCCATGGCTGAAGCCGGGAGAGACCGCAGTACCTCCCAGTGAACAGGACCTGGACTTTGACTCCATTTGATCGCGGCTGCCATCACCAGGACGATGGGTCTTAAGACGGGCCAGTTCCTGTTCGTAATAGGCCCGTTCCTGTTCCTTGGTCTGGATGGAATCAAGCAACTTGGCATTCAGGACAATACTGCTGATCTGAAATGTTATGGTTCTGAGAATACTTATCTCATCCTGGGTAAAACTGCGGGCCGCAACGGTCTGAACGACAATCACCCCGATCGGAGTCTTGCGTTCAAAAAGAGGCAGACCAAGAAATGACAGATACCGTTCTTCTTTTGAATGTTTAAAGTATTTATAGCGGGGATGAGCCGGGGCATTATCGGTGGTGACCATGTCTCTGGTCTGTACCACCAGACCGGAAAGGCCTTCCGATGTCTTCATCGAAACAGTGCCGACGGCACTTTTTGAGAGCCCCTTGGTGGCCTTCAACACCAAGGTTTCTCCATCATCTTCAAGCAGATAGATTGAGCAGACTTCACTCGCCATACGCTTGGCTACGATGGTCACAATATTATCAAGCGTCTCCTGCAAATCATGAGAATGCAGAATGATGCTGCTGATGTCCTCCAAAGTACGGAGTCCAAGTGATTGTTGTCCCTGTTCACGCTGCATGCACTATCCTTCAGATAAAATATCGTTTACAGTATAGGGCAAAGTTGTCTCTTTGCAAGAGCCCTGCTTACATTTTACTGAAATCATATTTGCATGTAGTAAAGGAAGAACAGCCCCAGACAGGAGGAAACATGACCACAGAAAAACTGCATGAAGAACTGACCAAGGTAATTGACTTTTTGGATGCAGGTGATCCAGATACCGCACTTCAGCTTTTGGATAGCTACTTGAAGCATACAGATGATGATGCAGACGCCTACTTTTATCGAGGAGATGCACTGGCTGAACAAGGAAGGCTTCATGAAGCTATCAGTGCCTACCGTACCGGTCTCAACTACACACCAGACAATCCTGACGCCCTGACAACTCTGGGAGACCTGTTGTTTGAGGCGGGCCAGCATCAGGAAGCTCTCGAACAGTACCGGGCAGTTCTCCTTGTCGACCCTGAAGATGCCGATGCTCTGGTCAGTATTGGGCTTGTCCATAATGCCCTTGATCAGGCCGACGAAGCCATGTCAGCCTTTAAATCAGCCATTGAAAAAGAACCTGAAAATATCTTTGCCTGGAATGCCTTGGGGGATCTGTACTACGGCAGCGGTGACCATACTGCCGCCATTGACGCCTATCAAAAAGGGATTGAACTGGATCCGATGGATCCAGCTGCCTACCATAACCTGGGAGAACTCTACTACGATCTTGAAGAGTACGAGCCTGCAGAACAGAACTGCAAGACAGCAGTTAAGCTGGCACCTGATTTCAGTATGGCCTATCTGACTCTGGGGGGCATTTGTATGGATCAGGAACGGATGACGGATGCCCTCAAGTATTACCGACTTTACCTGAAGTATGAAAAATCTCCCCAGGCTGCAGATATGCTGGCTGAGGTTAAAGCGGTGGTGGAAGGGCTGCAGGAGGAATTGAAAGAATAAGCAGGCAATGAGTGAAGGGAGAGATCAAGCACCATCTCCCCCTTCACTAGCCTCTGGCTATTTCCTTACAAAGTCCGGCTTTGCAAAGGAATACTCAAACTGCATATGGTCGGTGTAGGTGCCATCCAGAATCGCCACCACATCTTCGGTAAAGACCAGTTCTTCATCGGTGGGGATGACATAGACCTTTACCGGAGAGTCATCAGTGGTAATCAGGGTTTCACGCTTACGGGTCATGGCGCCGGCATTGCGCTCCCGATCAAGACAGATGCCGATATGCTCAAGCCCTTCAATCGCCTTTTCCCGGATTGCAGCCCCCATCTCACCCACACCTGCAGTAAAGATCACGGCATCCAGCTTGCCGATGGCAGCCATATAGGCACCAATATATTTCTTCAGACGATATGCCTCAATATCCAGAGCCAGCTGGCAACGATGATCACCTTTTGCAGCATGCTCAATCACATCACGACGATCAGTATAGCGACCGGTAATGCCCAGTATACCACTCTTCTTGTTCAGAACGCTGTCAATCTCTTTGGCAGACAGGTTTTCCTTCTGCATCATAAAGGCCGGAATAGCCGGGTCGATGTCACCACTACGGGTTCCCATCACTGCTCCCTCAAGCGGTGTAAGTCCCATACTGGTATCAACCGAAATACCATTTTTGATCGCACAGTGGGAAACACCATTACCGATATGCATGGTAATGATATTGCATTGGTCAGCCGGCTTGCCAAGCAGCACAGCAGCACGCTTTGAGACATACAGGTGCGAGGTACCATGGAAACCATAGCGACGAACACCGTGGTTTTCGTACCAGTCATAGGGTACTGGATAAAGGAAAGCCTGCTCCGGCATGGTCTGGTGGAACGCGGTATCAAATATCGCCACATGGGGGATAGTCGGCATCAGTGAACGTGCAGCCTCAATACCTTCAATGTTGGGCGGGTTATGGAGCGGCGCAAGATGCTGGACATCCTTAACCGCATCCAGCACAGCATCATCAATTTGCACGGAACAAGTAAACTTCTCGCCACCATGCACCACCCGGTGACCAACAGCGGAAATTTCAGCAACACTCTGCAGTACTCCATGTTCACGATCAGTTACCACCCTGATGACGAGATCAATCGCGGCCTTATGATCAGGGCAGTCCTGCTCCAGTTTAAAGTTATCCTTACCGGGAACCTCATGCACAATATACGAGTCACCAATAATGACCCGTTCAACCATCCCCTTGGCAACAACCACCTTTTTATCCCAGTCAAACAACTGGTATTTGACAGATGAACTACCGCAGTTTAACGCCATAATAATCATACGTTTTCCTCCCGGATAAACAGAGTTCAAGATATTATTTTCAGTAAAAAAACATTAGTCAGATTAAACCATTTACACAATAATAAAACCGCATTTGATATATCATGCCGCCCAAATAAAATTCAACCAATTTGTGAGGCCTTCCCACGAAATCCCGTATACAGTTTTTCTGGACATTTTACCGGTGCTGTGGTAACACGTTCACGCCTTTGTAGAAAGGCCAACCAATTTTTAACTTTTT
>DAIQQT010000017.1:0-16225 GCA_036786685.1 Trichlorobacter sp. | reverse complement strand
ATGGTGCCCATGGATGACAGCACCTTGCCAAACTCATCTTTGGTTGAACGTAGCTGCACCTCTTTCAGGTCGCCACCGGCAACATGGTCGGAAACGGTGATCAGCTGGGCCAGGGGAGAGGATACAGACTTAAAGACCCAGGCACCAATTGCGATGCCGGCAACCGTCGCAGCAATGCTGATGATCACCAGCAGGGTGATGCTGGTCTTGACGATCTTGTTGACCGAGGCGATCGCCTTTTCCTGCTCGCCCCGGGCCGTTGAAACCGATTCCTTGCCTTTTTCTGCCTGCTTAATGACGATCTCGCGCAGCTTCTGTGCTGACTGAACCGCCTTCTGCTCCATCTCGAATCGCTTCTTCAGGGTGGCCACAATGCCGCTCTCGTTCAGCAACATCCCCTGGATGCCGTTCAGTGCGCCTGCTGCACTGCGCAGCATCTGCAGTTCACCTTTAACCCCCAGTTTGATCAGGTCTTTTTCCAGCTGTGCAACTGATTTGCCTGATTTGGCGAACTATGCCCGGATGGCCGGTGTTGCAGCATCAATTTCCTGGATGGATTTCAGGGTGAACAGTCTGGCTGAGCCTGCCTCAATGGCCAGGCCCTGGCTCATCAGTTCCGAGTTGGCGATCAGGATACTGTTGGCCTGATTGGATTGACCGAACATGGCGCCCTGGCGGGTTGCCTCTGCCGTGTATTTTTCTCCGGCCAGAATGGCATCCTGTTCAATGGACAGGGAGAGCGCGCTTAATTTTTCGCTGATCTCTCGGCTGGCCGCGTCAACCTTGCCTTTGGTGGCATCATCTTTCTGAGTCAGCCAGCTGCCCTGCAGTTTTTGCAGTTCATCCAGGCGTTCAGCCAGTAGTTTGATTTCATTCGCTGAATTCTTTGAGTTTTTGAGATGGTCATTCTGACTCAGCTTGTTGATTGCAGCATTGACCTTGCCACGGGCAATCAGCAGGGTGGGGCGTTTCTGGGCATTCTGTACTTCGTAAAAGGCCAGTTGCAGGTCTTTCAGCTGCAGGCGTGCCGCTTCCACACCACGTAGACGACTGGAAATCCTGCCTGATTCATCCAGGGCATTGCTGAATGCGCCGGTGCGATTACCCTGCAGTGCCCGGATCTTGGTATCCAGCTGGCGCAGTTTGGCGGTTGCTTCAGTCATCCGTTTGTTTAGATCAATAGATGCCTTGGCCGCGTCATCCTGGGCCTTAAGCTTGCCGTCTGATATTTCAAATAACTCAGATGCAACAGACCGTAATGATTCGTAGGTGTCCAGTTTGGAGCCAGCGGTCAAGCTTTCCAGCTGTTCCTGGGCTGTTTTTACTTCAGTCAGCGCCTTCTCTGCCTCCGCCTTGAAGCTCTGCAGTTCCTGAGGCGTTGCCGCCGTGTTTATTTTAAACAGGGTGGCGGTGGCTCCCTGAATCTCCCGTTGGAACTCCAGGGTCCGCATCTGGTAGGGCGTGCTTTTCTGGGTCAGGTAGGAGAGTTTACCGCTGATAAAACGCATCCCGAAAATACTGGTCACCACCACCGTCGCCACGATGCTCAGCACAATGACAATATTTAGAGTAAGTTTGGTTTTAATGGTCATAAAATGAGATGCCCTTTTAGTCTGGGAGCCGTAGAAAATGGTTACTTGATCAGCCTGGCGCCGTCACCCTTGATGAATCCCAGCAGCTTTTGAATCTTGGCTGACGGAGCACCTTTGGTAAGCAGAGTGATATCACGGGCAACTTCCGGCGATTTTGGCGACCAGATGCTGTCGTCAACAATAGCTGCCGGGCCGATACCGATCGCTTCTGGATTGCTCTTGACTTTGTCCTTCACATCTTCTGCAGTGGTTGCCTCAAGCACTTCTTTGGTGACCGCAGTGCCGCCAAGAGCAACCTTGCTGAACATGCTGTTGGTACCGGGAATCAGGCTGCCCCAGACCAGCAGGATCGGCATGTCCTTGCCGCCAACATCTTTCCAGTTCTGGGTCTTGCCGCTGAATATTCCCTGTAACTGCTCTTTGGAAAGGACAGGTATCTTATTGTCTTTGTGGGTAATGACCACCACCCGGTCCTTGCCGATTACCTGTGCCTGATAGGCACCGGGGTTTGTCACTGCTACCCCTTCCTTTTTGAGCAGGGCCCACCAGTCATCCAGGGCAAGACCGGCCGCTGCGGCATCTACCGTTCCCTTTTCAAGCTCGATAAAGGCCTGTTTGGGGCCGTTGGAGATGGTGTTAAGGGTAATACCGCTGGACTTTTCAAAGGCAGCCCGGATTGGTTTCAGAATGTTCTCAGTCGGAGCTGCTCCGGCTCCGATACGGATATCTTCGGCAAAGGCGGTGGTGGCAAGAAGGGTGAGTGCCATGGCTGTAACAATTCGCTTCTTAAGAGAAAAATACATGGTGTGTGACTCCTTTCCGGGTGTGTGTGTGATTGTTGATTGTTTGAATCGTCTAATAAAGTGCAGCTAAAACGGTATCTTGTGGTCAAGATTACCATACCTGCGTCAATTTTGAATAGCAAATTGCTGATGAACATGGTTGTGAATCATCGGTTGACACCGCAAGCATGAATATATTAGTGTTCATGCTTCTTCCAACCGCTTGATTTGACGATAACAAACAAAGTTTTTGCAGGAGGCTGTGCATGCGTAGTGATATGATTAAGAAAGGTCTGGAGCGGACTCCGCATCGGGCATTGCTGAAGGCAACCGGAATCCCCCAGAGTCAGATGGATCGCCCCTTTATCGGGGTTGCCACCAGCTTTACCGACCTGATCCCCGGCCATGTGGGGATGCGTGATCTGGAGCGCTTTATTGAAAAAGGGATCCACAGCGGTGGCGGTTATGCCCAGTTTTTTGGCATTCCCGGTGTCTGTGACGGGATTGCCATGGGGCACAAGGGGATGCACTACTCCCTGCCGACCCGTGAGCTGATTGCTGATATGGTTGAGTCTGTGGCTGAGGCCCATCGTCTGGATGGTCTGGTGCTGTTGACCAACTGCGATAAGATCACCCCCGGTATGCTGATGGCTGCAGCCCGTCTGAACATCCCCTGTATCATTGTAACTGCCGGTCCGATGATGAGCGGCAGAGGGGTTGAAGGACGTGCCTATTCCTTTGTAACCGATACCTTTGAGGCCATGGCCCGTTACAAGGCCGGCGTGATTGATGCCAAGGAACTGCAGGTCTGCGAGGATAACGCCTGTCCTGGTATGGGTTCCTGCCAGGGGCTGTTTACCGCCAACACCATGGCGATCCTGACCGAGACTCTGGGCATGTCGTTGCCCCGCTGCGGCACTGCCCTGGCGGTGTCTGCCATGAAGCGGAGAATCGCCTTTGCCTCAGGTGAGAAGATCGTTGAGCTGGTACACAATGATGTCAAGCCACGGGATATCATGACCCGTGCTGCCTTTGAAAACGCCATCCGGGTTGACCTGGCCCTGGGGGGGTCATCCAATACCGTGCTGCACCTGCTGGCCATTGCCCGCGAGGCCGGTGTGGATCTGCCGCTGGAGACCTTTGATATCCTAGCGAAGGAAACCCCGCAGCTGGCCTCCATGAACCCGGCCGGCAAGCACTTTATGGAAGATCTGGATATTGCCGGTGGTGTCTGCGGCGTGCTGAAGCAGTTGGGTGACAAGATTATTGATACCCAGACCCTGTTTGGCCTGACTACCCGCCAACTGGCGGCAAGTATTGAAAATGTTGATGAAGAGGTGATTCGTCCCCTATCGGCGCCGGTTAAGAAGGAGGGCGGCATTGCGGTGCTGTTCGGTTCCATCGCGCCGAAGGGGGCGGTAGTCAAGCAGTCCGGCGTGTCGGACAAGATGATGCTGTTTGAAGGCACGGCCCGCTGTTTTGATTCTGAAGAACTGGCCATGGCTGCCTTGATGGAAGGCAAGATCACCAGCGGTGATGTGGTGGTAATCCGCTACGAAGGGCCGAAAGGCGGACCAGGTATGCGGGAGATGCTGGCTCCTACCGCAGCTCTGATGGGACTTGGTCTGGGGGATTCCGTTGCTCTGATCACTGACGGTCGTTTCTCCGGCGGCACCCGTGGACCTTGCATCGGCCATGTATCACCAGAAGCTGCTGAAGGTGGCCCGATCGCCCTGATTCAGGATGGTGACCGGATTCTGCTTGATATCCCCAACCGCAAGCTGGATCTGCTGGTTGATGGGGCAATTATTGAGGCCCGCCGCGCCCAGTGGACTGCGCCGGAACCGAAGATCAAGACCGGCTGGCTGGCACGCTACGCTAAAGTGGTTACCTCTGCCTATACCGGCGCAGTGACCACTGCTGACTAGGAAACGGCCCTTTTACGCCCTGGTCCCGCTAGCCTTCGGAACGCCTTGTGCGGCGTACTGCCTGGTACGCCTCCGCGTCGTTCCTCGGCTATCGAAACCAGAACAAAAAAGCCTCGTTTCCCCAACTAAACCACGTGTATCGAAGGAGGAATCTGCCATGAGAAAGCTTATCGTACTGTTTGCCGCTTCCGTTCTGGCTCTAACTGTCACTGCCTGCAAGACCGATGAATCGGCCCTGCGTGATTCCAGCTCAACCCTGCTGGGTGCCAGAGAGGTCAAGGAAATTCTGGTCGGTAACACGGTTACTGCAGCAAACGGTGATACCTATTATTTTGACCGTGGCGGCGTGGTGATCGGCAAGGGTTCCTATGGTGAAAAGAACAAAGGCAACTGGAACATCACCCAGGAAGGGCAGCTCTGCTTCAGTAACTGGAACGCCAACTTTGCCCCCAGTGCCTGCTATAAGGTGTTTTTTGACAATGTCAGCCAGCAGCGCAAGCTGGTTGATGGTAACGGTGATGTAAAATATACGGTTATTAATATTTTAACCGGAAATCCAAATAATTTTTAGATTTTACGAGGTTTTGCATGAAAATGAATGGAGCACGTATTCTGCTTGAGAGCCTGAAGCGCGAAGGGGTCGATCTGGTATTCGGTTACCCCGGCGGAACGGTGATCAATCTGTATGATGAACTGATGAATGTGCGGGAGATCCGCCATATCCTGCCCCGCCATGAGCAGGGCGGCACCCACGCGGCTGACGGCTATGCCCGGGCAACCGGTAAGGTGGGGGTGGCCATTGCCACTTCCGGTCCCGGCGCCACCAACACCATCACCGGTATTGCCACTGCTTACATGGATTCGATTCCGATGGTGATCATCACCGGTCAGGTGCCGACTCCGCTGATCGGTAATGATGCCTTTCAGGAAGTGGACATCATCGGCATAACCCGACCGATCACCAAACACAGCTTTCTGATCCGCCATGCCAAGGATATTCCGACCATTGTGCGCAAGGCGTTTTACATTGCGAGGTCAGGTCGTCCCGGTCCGGTACTGATCGACTTCCCTAAGGATGTCCAGATCAGCCAGGCTGAGTTTAAGTGGCCGGAGCAGATCGACATCCGCGGGTACAAGCCGAACCTGGAGGGGCACCCCAGGCAGATTGAAAAGGCCGTGGAGATGCTGCTGACGGCCCGCAGGCCCGTCATCTATGTCGGGGGCGGGGTGATCCTGGCCAACGCGGCTGATGAATTGACCCAGCTGGCCCGCACCCTGCAGTTTCCGGTCACCACGACCCTGATGGGGTTGGGGGCCTTTCCTGAAAACGATCCCCTGGCACTGAAGATGCTGGGGATGCACGGTGCCTATGCCGCCAATATGGCTATGACCCACTCCGACCTGATCCTGGCGGTGGGAGCACGCTTTGATGACCGGGTGACCGGCAAGATCGCCACCTTTGCCCCCCACGCCAAGATTGTCCATATCGATGTTGATCCGACCTCCATCCGCAAGAATGTCCGGGTAGACCTGCCGATTGTTGGTGATACCAGGGATGTGTTGGCCAAAATGCTGGAAGTTTTGAAGACCAAGACCGACAAGTTGACAGCCCAGCAGCAGGCCATGGAGCCGTGGCATGAAGACATCACCGGCTGGAAGGAAAAACATCCGATCAGCTACAAGCACAGTACCACCACCATCAAGCCTCAGTACGTGATCCAGAAGCTGCGTGAGCTGTCCGAGGATGATGCCATCATGGCCACCGACGTGGGACAGCACCAGATGTGGGTGGCCCAGTTCTTTGAATTTCATCAGCCACGCACCCTGTTGACCTCAGGAGGCCTGGGGACCATGGGCTTCGGTATTCCTTCGGCTATGGGGGCTCAGGCTGCCTACCCCAAGCGGCAGGTAATCTGCGTCTGTGGCGATGGCGGCGTGCAGATGAACATGCAGGAACTGGCCACCATGGTGCAGCACCGTCTGCCGGTTAAAATTGTGGTGCTGAACAACAATTTCCTGGGGATGGTGCGTCAGTGGCAGGAACTCTTCTTTGACAAGCGCTACTCCCAGACCTGTCTTGAGCTGCCAATGGATTTTGCAAAGATTGCCGAGGCCTACGGTGCCAAGGGACTAAAGGCGGACAAACCGTCCGAGGTTGAGCAGGTCATCAAGGAGGGCTTTGCCCATGACGGTCCGGTGATCATGGAGTTCAAGATCGCCCGGGAAGAAAAGGTGTTACCGATGGTCCCTGCAGGGGCGTCGCTGAATGAAATGGTGTTAAACGCCTAGGGACTTGGAGGAAACAAGCTAATGCAACATACCATATCGGTTGTGGTTGAAAATGAATTCGGCGTTCTGGCCCGGGTTGCGGGCCTGTTTTCCGGCAGGGGATTTAATATTGACTCGCTTTCGGTTGCGCCAACCAGTGATGAATCCCTTTCCCGTATAACTATTGTCACCAGGGGCGATGATGCGATTCTTGAGCAGATAACCAAGCAGCTGAACAAGCTGGTGGATGTGATTAAGGTGCTTGATTTCAGTGAAGACAATGCCATTGAGCGTGAACTGGCACTGATCAAGGTGTCTGCCGAGGATGAAAGCCGGGCAGAAGTCTTGAGGATCGTTGATATCTTCAGGGCAAAGATCATTGATGTTACCCCGAAATCCTACACCATTGAGGCTACCGGTGCCCCGGCCAAGATCAATGCGATTCTTGATCTGTTGCGTCCCCTGGGCCTGAAGGAGCTGGTCAGGACCGGTGCGGTTGCCATTGGTCGTGGTGCCAAGGGCTGGAAAGGCTAGCAGCGGGCAGGCGTTGATTGACAGCAGCAGGCTCCTGTAGTATCGTGCGCTGCGTTTTTTAGCAAAAACTAAGAGTTCCAATTGTTTCATATCTAACGAGGGAGAATTTCAATGAATGTGTATTACGATCGGGATTGCGATCTCGCATTAATTCAGTCCAAGAAGGTGACCATCGTCGGTTACGGTTCCCAGGGCCATGCCCATGCCTGCAATCTCAAGGATTCAGGTGTGGATGTGACGGTGGCATTGCGTGAAGGTTCAGCCTCTGCCATCAAGGCACAAAACGCAGGTCTCAAGGTGGCAACTGTTGCCGAGGCAGTAGCCTCGGCAGACGTGATCATGATCCTGACCCCGGACGAGTTCCAGTCGGTACTGTACCGTGACGAGATCGAGCCGAAGCTGAAGAAGGGCGCAACTCTGGCCTTTGCCCATGGCTTTGCCATCCACTACAACCAGATCGTACCTCGCGCTGATCTGGATGTAATCATGATTGCCCCTAAGGCCCCAGGTCATACGGTGCGTTCAGAATATGTCCGCGGTGGCGGTATCCCTGACCTGATCGCTGTATTCCAGGATGCTTCCGGTAAGGCCCGCGAAGTGGCCCTGTCCTATGCCAGCGCCATCGGTGGCGGTCGTACCGGCATCATCGAGACCACCTTCAAGGATGAGACCGAGACCGATCTGTTCGGCGAGCAGGCCGTACTTTGCGGTGGTGCAGTGGAGCTGGTCAAGGCCGGTTTCGAGACCCTGGTTGAGGCTGGTTATGCCCCTGAGATGGCCTACTTTGAGTGTCTGCATGAACTGAAGCTGATCGTTGACCTGATGTTTGAGGGTGGTATCGCCAACATGAACTACTCCATCTCCAATAATGCCGAGTATGGTGAGTATGTTACCGGTCCCAAGGTGATCAATGACCAGAGCCGTGCTGCCATGAAGGAGTGTCTGAACAACATCCAGAACGGCGAGTATGCCAAGCGTTTCATCCTGGAAGGTATGTCCAACTATCCTGAGATGACTGCCCGTCGTCGCCTGAATGCTGCTCACCCGATTGAGGTGGTTGGTGGTAATCTGCGCGCCATGATGCCCTGGATCGGCAAGAACAAGATTGTTGACAAGGCAAAGAACTAAGCTGTTGTTGTGATTGTACTTCAGACCCCGCTCTTACTGGGAGCGGGGTTTTCTACGTTATGTATAATGGACTATTCATGCGCTCATCCAATGCCCTGATTACCCCTGAAGGATACCCGTTTATCGCTTACAGTGTCGGACTGTTTCTGCTGCTGACGGCCGGTACACTGCTGCTTAACTCTGTTGTTTTGGCATTTCCTGCCGTAATTTCATTGCTGCTGGTTCTGTTTGTGGTCTCATTTTTTCGTAATCCCGAACGGACACCACCAACTGATTCAGCCCTGTTGGTGGCCCCCGCTGATGGCACAATTGTCTATGTCGGACCGGCAACCCAGGAACATCTGGGGGCCTGTCAGAAGATCAGTATCTTCATGTCGGTCTTTAACGTCCATGTCAATCGTGCTCCCATAACCGGCAAGGTGGTAGAGCGTTTTTACAAACAGGGCAAGTTTTATGATGCCCGCCATGCCGATGCCTCCTGTGAGAATGAGCAGTGCGGCCTGGTGATGGAGCAGGAGAACGGTATGCGGGTAGCATTTGTCCAGATTGCCGGGCTGATCGCCCGCCGTATCCTCTGTTATGCAGAGGTGGGAGACCAGCTTGAGCGGGGACAGCGCTACGGTATGATCCGTTTTGGGTCGCGGGTTGATCTCTATCTGCCTGAAGGTCTGCAACCGATGGTTGCTGTGGGACAGACAACGGTTGCAGGAGAAACAGCCCTGGTCAGGTTGGGTTAGTACCAATAAGGAGCCGACAGCTATGGAGATACCTGAACAGATAGAGACGCAACCTGAGGTGAAAGCAGAAAATATCAGACGGGGTATCTATATCCTGCCCAACCTGATTACTGCAGGCAGCCTGTTTGCCGGATTCTACAGTATGGTTGCAACCCTGAACGGAAACTACAGTTCTGCAGCAATCTGGATCTTTATCTCGGCTATCTGTGATGGTCTGGACGGCAAGGTCGCCCGGATGACCAACAGTACCAGCCAGTTCGGGGTTGAGTTTGATTCCCTGGCTGACCTGGTGGCCTTTGGGGTGACCCCGGGTCTGATGATGTATGCCTGGGCCCTGAGACCGTTCGGTCGTCTGGGCTGGTTGGCGGCGTTCCTGTTTGTGGTCTGCGGTGCCTTACGTCTGGCCCGCTTTAACGTGCAGGTCAATACCGTTGAAAGTAAGCGGTTCGTTGGTCTGCCGATACCGGCGGCAGCCAGTATGGTGGCTTCAACCGTGCTGCTGTTTAACCATTTCGGCTGGCCCAGTTCCTATAAAAAACTGGCTATTCTGGCCCTGATCTACCTGCTGGCCTTCCTGATGGTTTCCAGTGTCAAATATTACTCCTTTAAAGATCCGGAACTGATCAAGAAACAGCCGTTCGGCTTTCTGGTGCTGGCTGTGGTGCTGCTGATTATCATCGTTGCAGAACCAGCCGTGATGATGTTTGTGATCATGCTCAGCTATGTGCTTTCCGGTCCGATAGGGCTGTTACTCTCCCTGCCCCGGCGCAGAAGGCTTGAAAAAGCGATTCACAAGGGACATGAAGGGCTGCAGCACGAATCGGCAGCTAAGGCAGGGGATGAATCGTAGCGCGAATACCGTCCTCGGCTATTTCAAGGATCGCATAGGATTTAAAGGGCACCGGAGCTGCCAGGGTGCCGGGGTTTACCAGCAGCAGGCCATCCTGTTCAACTGACTGGGCAAGATGGGTATGGCCATACAGAACAGCAGTAACCTCTGCAGCGTGACCTCGTTCAATCAGGCGTGACAGCCCTGTTTTAACACCGTACCGGTCTCCGTGGCAGAGCAGAAGACGTACCTTGCCAAAGGTGCAGATCAGTTCCCGTGGTGCTGTTGAGCCAAGGTCGCAATTGCCGGCAACTTGAAACAGCTGGATCTGATCGTCAACTGCCTCCAGCAGCTGGGTGTCCTGCGCGCCATCGCCAAGATGTATGACTGCGTCGCAGCTGCCGGCCGCTTCGTGGGCCTTGAGCAGGGCAGTCTGATTGCCGTGGGTATCTGAAACAAGTAGGATTCGCATTGTGTTGATCTACCTTGGAAGGCGGCAACTGCCGCAGGAGTTTGTATGTCTACGAAAAAGATACTGTTGATTGTAGGCGGTTGTTTCCTGGGTCTGGTACTGCTTTTTGCCGGCAGTATGCTCTTTGCCAAACTGCTTTTCAGTGACAAGGACAAGGGTTTTGTCAGCGGCCCCGGGATCGGATTGGTTGAGGTCAAGGGAATGATCGCTGACTCCAGTGAACCGATCAGACAACTCCGCCATTTTGCTAAAAAAGATTCGGTCAAGGCAGTGGTGCTGCGGATCGATTCCCCTGGCGGGGTGGTTGGTCCTTCCCAGGAGATTTATGAAGAGGTCCGCAAGCTGGCTGCCAGGAAAAAGGTTGTTGTTTCCATGGGCAGTCTGGCTGCCTCAGGGGGCTACTACATCGCTGCACCAGCCTCGGTTATCTACGCCAATCCCGGTACCATCACTGCCAGTATCGGGGTGCTGATCAAGTTTTCCAACCTTGAAGGGCTGTTTGGCAAGCTTGGAGGCAGTTCCACCACCATCAAGACCGGTTCCTTCAAGGATGCCGGTGCACCTGATCGTCCGCTCTCACCTGAAGAGCGGGCCATGTTTCAATCTTTGATTGACAGTACCCATGAGCAGTTTGTCAAGGCAGTGGCTGAGGGTCGCAAACTGCCGGTTGACGAGGTGCGTAAAATTGCCGATGGCCGTGTCCTGTCAGGTGAACAGGCCAAGGCGCTCAAACTGGTGGACAAGCTGGGTAACCTGCCTGATGCCGTTGAAGAGGCTGGCCGACTGGCCGGCATCTCCGGTGAACCCTCGATTATCCTGCCACCCAAGAAGAAGGTTGATTTCTTTGAAATGCTGGCAGAAGGTGCAGAGGGGAAGTTCAACGGGGTGCTGAATAAGGCAGCAGTAGGGCGGGGTCTCCAGGTCACCTACGAATAGGAGCGGTTCTTTTCCGTTCTGACCGCGTCAATCTGCGGGATACTTTGTGCGGCGTACTAACCCGTACGCCTCCGCAGTATCCCTTGTTTGCCGCACCCAGAACGAAAAACTCCGCGCTCCTTCAGCTCTGTGTCTTGTCTACTTCCGCTTTTGCAGCCGGTTGTGGGCTTCCAGCAGTATCTTTTCCGTGGTGTCCCAGTTGATGCAGGCATCGGTGATGGATACCCCGTACTTCAGTTGCGAATGGTCTGTCGGTACCTTCTGGTTACCTTCCTCCAGATTGCTTTCGATCATCAGCCCGGAGATTGACTGATTACCGGCTACTACCTGATCAATGATCTGCGCCAGTACCTCCGGTTGTTTGCGGAAGTCCTTGTTTGAGTTGCCATGGCTGCAGTCAACCATAATGGTGGGATGAAGGCCGTTCTTTTTCAGGCTCTCTTCTGTATGGGTAATATCTTCCGGCATATAATTTGGCTTGCGTGAGCCGCCCCGCAGAACGATATGGACATCGGGGTTACCGGTGGTCTGAATGATGGAGGCGCGCCCTTCTCGGTTAATACCGAGGAAACTGTGGGGAGCACGGGAGGCATTCATGGCGTCGATGGCGATTTGCAGGTTGCCGTCGGTGCCGTTTTTAAAGCCGATCGGGAAGGAGAGGCCGCTGGCCAGTTCCCGGTGGGTCTGGGATTCGGTGGTGCGGGCGCCGATGGCACCCCAGGAGATCAGATCTGCCACATACTCCGGGGTAATCGGGTCAAGCATCTCGTTGGCAACCGGTACTTCCAGATCGGTCAGGCGGCAGAGCAGGCCGCGGGCAATTCCCAATCCCTTTGAAATATTGTGAGAACCATCCATGCCGGGGTCGTTGATCAGCCCTTTCCAGCCTACCGTGGTGCGGGGTTTTTCAAAATAGACCCGCATCACCAGCAGTAACTGGTCATCCACCTTGCGGGAAAGGGCGGAAAGCCGCTTGGCATACTCAACCGCTGCTTCGGTGTCATGGATGGAGCAGGGACCGACCACCACCATCAGGCGGCGGTCCCGCCGCTGCAGGATCTCTTTGATCTTTTCACGGCTGCGGGAAACAAACTCCCGACCGGTGTCTGACATGGGGAATACCTGGCGCAGGTCAGCCGGGGCAATAATAGGGGTAATGCCAGAAACCTTCAGGTTGTTGGTCTTGATCATAACGGTGCCTCGCAGCAGGGGCGATGATAAACACGATCTCTTTCTACTGGATTGGAGTAAAGCTTGTCAAATTCAAACAGGTTTCATGATACTAAACCAGCTGTATTTCTTGATCGTGACGGTACCATCAATGTTGAAAAGGAATACCTCTACCGGGTGGATGAGTTTGAGTTTACTCCAGGTGCGGTGGAGGCGATCAGGCTGCTGAATCAGTCCGGCTATCTGGTGGTGGTGGTCACCAATCAGTCCGGTGTGGCACGGGGATATTATGCTGAAGCAGATGTGGAAACACTGCACAGCCACATAGATCAGCTGTTGGCTTTGCAAGGTGCGCGGGTGGATGCCTGGTATTACTGCCCCCATCATGAACATGGCAAGCCTCCCTATAATCTGGCCTGTGACTGTCGCAAACCGTTGCCGGGCATGTTGCTGCAGGCAGCGGCTGACCATGCAATTGACCTGACCCGTTCCTGGATGGTGGGGGATAAGCTGGCTGACATCGAGGCCGGTCAGGCTGCCGGATGCAGACCGGTGCTGGTAATGACCGGCTATGGCGCTGAAACGGCTGCAACATCGCCGTCAGCGGTGTCCTGCTGTCCAGATCTGCTGGCAGCAGCACGGTTGATTGCGGCTGTTTGACAGGGGGTTCGACCCTGTGTTAATGCTACTTACTTTCAAGAAATAAAACCTGCATGCCCCTGATCTGCCTGGCAGAGGAGGTGGGCTGAAGGGTGTTCCTACACACTATGCTTGATTTTTTTCGTAAATATTCCGTGCCTATTCTGGTTGTGGCAGGGCTGCTGATCGCTCTGATCACCTATTCTCTGAACCTGTCCCGGACACGCCAGGCCAACCTGCTGGAACGGGGGATTAATGGCTCGCTGGCTCCGCTTCAGAAGCAGGCAAGCCACAGCGGTGGATTTTTAGGCCGAATCTGGCATAACTATATTAATCTGGTGGATCTGAAACAGGAGAACAATCAGCTTAAGGAAGAGATAAAGCAGCTGAACAGCGCGGTGGCTGCTGCTGGTGAAGCTCTGCGTGAAAATGAGCGTCTGATACATCTGCTCGATCTGCGAAAGACAATCAAAGAGCCCACTGTCGCTGCCATGGTGATTGGTGAGGATGTCACCCCCTGGTTCCGTTCCCTGACCATTGATCGTGGTTCTGAAAGCGGGATCAAGGAGGGAATGCCGGTTCTGGCTGCCAACGGGGTGGTGGGGCAGACCGTCAAGGTAACAGCCAACTCCAGTCGGATTCTGCTACTGACTGACCATGCCAGCGGCATTGCTGCCATGATCCAGCGTTCCCGTGCCCGGGGGGTACTGAAGGGACGTGGTGATAACCTCTGCTCGCTGGAATTTACCATGCGTGGTGAAGATGTGCAGGTGGGTGATCAGGTAGTCAGTTCTGGTATCGGAGGTGTCTTTGCCAAAGGTCTGCCGATTGGTGAAGTAACCATGGTCAAGAAGGGTGAATACGGAATTTTTCAGACAGTAACCATCCGTCCATCGGTCAGCATTGCCCATCTTGAAGAGGTACTGGTGGTCCTGCGAGTGCCCCGTGATTAAGGGGATGCTGTCATGACCGGCTTTCTGAAGGGGGGGATGGTGGTGGTGGCGCTGGTGCTGCTGCAGACCTCAGTGCTTCCCCAGTATCTGGCTACACCCTACAAGCCTGATCTACTGCAGATTCTGATGGTCTTTCTTGCCCTGCGGGCACCGGTTAGCACCAGTCTTCCGGCCGCCTATGGGCTTGGTCTGTTAAAAGACTGTTTAAGTGGGCTTTATCTTGGTTTGAATGCCTTCTCCTTTTTGATTGTCTTCCTTGTGTTAAAAGCCCTTTCCGACCGGCTGTATGTGCAGAATGCACTGTTGCTGGTCTTGACGGTTTCTCTCTCCACCCTTGCCACCATGCTGATCAATACCGTCCTGCTGACAATTTTTTCAGAGGCCAACGGCATAGTTTCATCAATGATGACCGTCACGCTGCCGCACCTGTTGATGAATGCCTTTGTGGCATCTCTGGTGGCGGCTTTTCCTGAACTTGGCCGCGTCAGGGCCACCAGATGATTAAAGAACAACGCTACGTCAGAGAGCTTGCTCAGCCACGGCGCCGCACCATACCACTCGCTGTTGTGGTGACGCTGCTCTTTTTCCTGCTTTTGTTGCGCCTCTGGTATCTGCAGATCATCAAGGTTGATGACTACCGAGCCATGTCAGAGAACAACCGTCTGCGTTTTCTGCCGGTGGCTGCCTCCCGTGGTGCCTTGATGGATCGTAACGGGACGGTGATGGTCAACAACCGTCCCTCCTTCAGCCTGTCGATCATTCCCCAGGAAGTCAAGGATGTGGAGGGGATGCTGGACCGGTTGGCCATGCTTCTGAAACTGGACCGGGCTGAACTGCAGGAACGCTGGGAAAAAACAAAGGGACGGGCCCGCTATTATCCGGTGGTGATTGCCGGTAACATCACTTCGGATCAGGTTGCAATAGTGGAGGAAAACCGGTTGCGTCTACCTGGAGTGGAGGTCAGCGTCAAACCGATCCGGGAATACGCCTTTCAGAATTCAGCGGCCCATCTGCTGGGGTATATCGGTGAAATATCTGATAAAGAGCTGGATGCTCCTGCCTACACCGACTATAACCCCGGTGATTATATTGGTAAAAACGGCATCGAAAAGGCCTGGGAGAAAGAACTGCACGGCAGTGATGGTGGCCGACAGCTTGAGGTGGATTCCAGGGGGCGCGTACTGCGGGTGCTGAGCGAAAGTAGCCCGACCGTTGGCAACAGTCTGGTCCTGACGGTTGACAGCCGCTTGCAGCGGACAGCAGAGCAGGCGTTCGGCGGCCAGGCTGGTGCTGCGGTGGTGATGAATGTCAATAACGGCGAACTGCTGGCCTTTGTCAGCAGCCCTACCTTTAATCCAGCCCTGTTTGCCGGTCGTATTCCGGCGGATATCTGGAAGGGGTATCTGGAGGATAAGCGCCATCCCCTTGAGAACAAGGCCCTGGCTGGCCAGTATCCACCAGGCTCAACCTTCAAGATGCTGACCGCCCTGGCGGGCCTTGAGGCTGGTGTTATCAATGAGCATACATCAGTACACTGTGATGGTGCCTATGAAATGGGCGGCTCCAAGTTCCGTTGCTGGAGCAAGGCCGGTCATGGCAGTGTGAACCTGCGCAAGTCGCTGAAAGAATCCTGCGATGTCTACTACTACCAGCTGGGCGAAAAGCTGGGAGTGGATCGGATTGCGGCGATGGCTGACCGTTTTCTGCTGGGTCGTGATTTGGGAGTGGGGCTGCAGAATGAAAAGAAGGGATTGATTCCCACTTCGGCCTGGAAGTTGAAAAGATTTGGCAAAAAGTGGTTTCCCGGCGAGACCCTGCCGGTTTCCATTGGGCAGGGCTACGTGCTGATGACGCCGATTCAACTGGTCTCCATGGTGGCGACTGTTGCCAATGAAGGGACCATCTATCGGCCGCATCTGGTTAAAAAGGTGGTTGATCCTGACGGTAAAACGGTTAAGGAATTTGCGCCTGAAGTGCTGGGCACGACCGGTATTTCAGCTGCTTCGTTCAAAAAGGTGAAGCAGGGCCTCTATGCGGTTGTTAATGATCCAGGTGGCACTGGTGCCAATGCCCGGCTTTGGGATGTAAAAGTGGCCGGTAAGACCGGAACCTCCCCGCTCGTCCACCTCGGCGAAGACCGCAAAAAGGCCCGCAACTACGAACATATGGACCATGGCCTGTTTGTGGCCCCCGCCCCTTACGACAACCCCCCCGTTCCCGTGGCGGCGGTGGTGGACCATGGCGGCCGCGCCGCCGC
>DAIQQT010000016.1:0-16327 GCA_036786685.1 Trichlorobacter sp. | reverse complement strand
GATCATCAGTTATGCCCTGGTGCGGCCGGCCATTACCCGCTGCAGCTCGGTCAGCAGCTCCTGCAGCTGGAACGGCTTGGCCACGTAGCCGTCAAACCCCTCGGCCAGCAGCCGTTCCCGATCACCCAGCATGGCATGGGCCGTAACCGCGATAACCGGCAGGTGGTCGTTGCTGCCCTGTTCTCGCTGGCGGATGAACCGCAGCGCCTCATGGCCGTCCATGACCGGCATCTGGATATCCATCAAGATCAGATCCACGCCGCCGCCCAGCCAGTAGGCCACGGCCTGTTTGCCGTCACCGGCGCAGAGCGTTGTCAGCCCCAGCCTGGTCAGCAGCCCGGCTGCGGTCTTCAGGTTGGTCTCGTTGTCTTCTGCCACCACGATTTTCAGATGCGGCCCCTCCCAGACCGGCAGCGGACTGTCCTGGGCGTCGGCAGGCGGTACAGCGTCATTTTCAACCGGCTGCAGCGGCACGACAATCCTGAAACAGGTACTCTCCGCTTGAGAATTCACCTGAATCGTACCGTTAAAGCTGCCCTCAACAATCTTTTTGGAGATATACAGCCCCAGACCGGTCCCCTGGGCCTTATGCTTGGTGGTAAAATACGGGTCAAAGATCTTGTCGATCACCTCGTCTGAAATGCCGCCGCCGTTATCTTCAACCACGATCTCAACCGCATCCTGAAGCTGTTGCGTAGCCACCCGGATAACGGGATCACGCACAGCCCGCACCTGCAGTATATCGCGGGCATTGTTGCACAGGTTTAAGACAACCTGAGAAAAGTCATTCAGCCTCCCCCGTAGCAGGATGTCCGGTTGCAGCTCAAGCTTCAGCCGGATACCGGCAGCCTGAAACGAGGCCTGGAGCAGGCCGGTTGTCGACAGGATCGCCCCGGCCAGGTCAAACTGCTGCGCTGCACGATCTTGCTTGAAAAAATCACGGAAGGTGTTGATGGTTTGCGACATATGCTGAATGGTGTTCATACAATCATCGGTAAACTCATCAATCCGCTCACCGTCCAGAAGTTTGTCATCATACTCAAGCCTGAGGGTCTGGACCATGATTGCCAGCTCATTCAACGGCTGGCGCCATTGATGGGCAATGTTGGAGATCATCTCTCCCATGGCGGCCAGACGCCCCTGCTGAATCATAAGGGCGTCTTTCTCCCGGTTCTTTGTCAGTTCCTGCTGCACCCGGTCTTCCAGGGTCAGGTTCAGCGTCTCAAGCTGGATCTGCTTGACCTGCAGGCTCTGCTCTGCCAGTACCCGTTCACCGATCTCCTGTTCAAGCAACAGTGCCTTTTCATGCAGCTGTTCCTGCATCTGCTGGCGTTCTGCAATCTCATCTTCAAGCAACCTGGCCCGTTCATGCAGACTTTCTGACATCTTTTCCAGGCTGTCTGCCAGGGCGTTGAATTCAGCTATGTTCGAATGTGGCCAGTCGCTTGCCTCATTACCACTGGTAACCTGCTGCGCATGGGCAGCCAGCGATTCAAAGCGCTGTGACATCCGGCGGGTCAGGACAATGGCCACGCCAAAGGCTGCCAGGGTGGTGGTGGTAAGCGTTACCGCCATGATTCCCAGAGATGTCCAGAGCTGGCGGTAGGCGGTCTGGGTCGGACGCGCCACCAGCACCCACCAGTCAACCGTCTTGATCTTATGCAGGCTGCCCACCATCTCAACCCCGTTCAGCTCCAGGCTACCGCGCACCTCCCCGGTTGACGTAAGCCGATCACGGATCAGCGGGATGTTATTCAGGTTCAGCTGCTGGGCAGTCCAGGTACCGGCCTGATCAGCAACCACCTGCCCACGCCGGTCAATCAGCACAATCACCTGTTCAGGATCGGATGTTGTCTGATGGAGAAACTCACTCAGGTAGGCAAGGTCAAACTCGGCAATCACCACATTGGTGCCGGCAGGCACGGCCAAAGCAACCGACAGTCCACCACCAACCACCGAAAGAAAACTGTCGGACCACTGTTCAACACGGGTGCTTTTTGCCTTTTGCAGCAGTTCATTCCGGGAGAGGTCCAGACCGATCAGATCGTTCTGCAGGACCTTGGGACTGTTGCTGACGCCAATCGCACGCACATGGTCAGTGGCATCAACCAGATACATGGCCCGCAGCCGTTTAAGCAATTGAAGGTTACTCGCAATGGCCTTTTGCGCAACAACAAGAGCTTCGTTATGGCTGGTAACAGCAGCTACGGAAACAGCAGAGGCGCGTGATGTCTTGAAATAGGAGTCAACCTGTCCTGCGATAGTCACTGCCAGCTGGCGGTGGTAGGAGGCGATTTCCTGTTCTGCCTGGGGTAACAGCCACAGACCGCCCAGCAGCGCGCTTAGCCCCAGCGGCAACAGGGTAACCAGTGCAGCAAAGCGGACCAGCATATGGCGTAACGGACGCACGGACATACGGCAATCTACTCCAGGGTCTGATAGGTTCCATTACGAACAATGGTGACCGTTGTCTCGCGGTTCGCATCCCCGAAACGGTCAATCTGATAGCGTAGCTGCCCGCCCTGGAAGCTGTTCAGGCGGATGATAGCCTGTTTGAGCGATTCACCCTGCTTCCGTGCACCATAGGCCTCCATGGCAGCCAAGGCTGCATCATACCCGGCAAGGCCGGCAAAACCCGGTTCCTGGCCACCAAAACGTTCACGGTACTGTTTCAGGAACGTCTGATATCGCTCAGAGCGATCATTACGGTTAACAAACTGAGAGACCATAATCCCTTCAGCGGCTGCACCGGCCAGCTCTATAAAGCGCTCCGTTGAAGCCCACTCCGCCATCTCAATCGGCACCGCTGCATCAAGTTTTCGTATATGCTGGCAGATCAGGGCTGCATCAATGGCGTTGCTGATGACAAGTATCAGCTGAGGCTTATCCTTCAAAAGGACCTGAGCCAGCTGATTAAATGAGGTGGAGGGGGACGAACCGTAGGTTTGGACGGTCCCGACAGAACCTCCCTGCCGTTCAAATTCACGTCTAAAATCCCTAAACCAGCTTTCCGTGTAGGAACGGTTATTCTGGTCATAGATCACAGCGACAGTCCGTCGCCCAAACTTCTGAACCTGATAACGGGCAACCTTGGTTGCATAAGAACCGGTGTCACCAGTCACCCGCATAAAATTGTCATCCTTGCCGGTAAGTTCTGTTGTCGTGACGGTGGGAGAAAGCAGGATACTCTTTGAGGCATTGACCTGGTCCAGCACCGCCATGGCGATGCTGCTGGTCATCGGTCCAATGATCAGTTCAATTTTCTGGCTGAGGAGATCAGCAACCGCTTTTTGAGCAACCTCTGGATTTTGTTCATCATCCCTCACAATTAGTGTCACTGGCCGTCCAAGAATACCACCGGAGGCATTGCGCTGCTCAATGGCCAGCATGGCGCCATTCCGTCCAGCTACCCCAAGATCAGCTACCCGGCCTGACATACCGCCCAAAAAACCGATTTTAACCGGCTCTTTCGACGAGCAGGCGAGCAGCAAAACTGAAAGACAACAGAGGATTATAGCTTTGCAGAGAGGGGGCATAGAGGTTTCCACCTTTCTTTGCATCTTCCTCTGAAAGCTTACCGTAAAAGCAGGGGCTGTCAATGGACGCCAGATCCAAATACAGAGGGCCCTGAAGATGCCGGTGACAGACAGGAAAGTAACCTCCTTACCTGCGTGTCCCGCTAGATCTGCAAGGCCCTCACAATTACTATCCAACCAGCGTTCACACCTTTAGCAGGGATACCGCCAATAAAATAATCCGCGATGCACCAAATGTAGCAATTTACTTCTTGTCCCTGATTTTGGCATGACACTCAGCACAGGTTGCCTTTATTTCGCCCAGTTTTGCCTTTATAGCAGCTTCATCCTGTTTGCCTGCGGCCTCAGCAGTTGCCTTTGCCAGCCCGGACACCTTCAGCGTCAGCTCCTTTGCCAGCGGATTAGGATGGTTCTCCCCGATTTTCTTGGTTTGACCGGCCAGCGCCTCAGCATCCTTGGCAACATCCACAAACTTTTTGGCAGCCAGATTTTCACCCATCGCCTTCATCCAGCCGGCACGGGCCTGCATGGCCTTTTGGGTTGGACGCAGCTCAGGCTTGGCAGGTTCTGAGGCATAGACAACAGAAGCAGCAACAACAACAGCCAACAACGCAATGAGTTTCCTCATGGGACTCTCCTTTCAGGGCTAACGTTACGATGCAATTACTTCTATCAGACAACTGACAGTTGTCCAGCCAACCTGCTCAGTTCGTATATCTAAATCCTTAGCGCCACACGGGCGCTAGTAGCCGCTGCCTCAACAGTTGGCCACGACGTTAATGTCGTAGCCATTTAGCTGAAACGCGGTCTTCAATGCAGTACGCTGTTCCTTGGTCATCCCCTCAAGGGTTGCCATTAACCGTTCTTTGACTTTGTTACTGTTGCAGATACCGTCTTTAAGTTCCTTCTGCAAGGCATCCGGTAGTTTTGAGTCCTTCGCAATTTTAGTCATATCACCGGAATCACACAGGATCCTGCGCAGTTCAGGCCCATTACTGGTTACATAGAAATGCTTGGCATCCTTGTAGACCAGAAAGTTGCCGGAGCTGCAGCCAACCATACCCAAGGCTGCCACAACCACCACGCCAAACCTCAACCAGGAATACATACGGGTCACCGTCCTTTCAGATAGTTGTTAATTTTTGCCCTGATCTGGGGAGAGCCCCAGTCCACGGCGCCTATCATCTTTTCACGCACCATACCGTTACGATCAACAATGACGCTTACCGGCTGTCCAAACAGGGCGTAACTGTCAAAGTAGACATCCTTGTTACTATCAAGCATGATCGGAAACTCCAGACGCAGCTTGCCAGCCAGTTCACGGACCGGCTTTTCAGTGGGGTCAAGAGCGATGCCCAACACCAGCAACCCTGCCTGCTTCTGCTCTTTATAGAGATCATTCAGTGATGGCAGTTCCTGCACACAGGGGGGACAGGTGGTGGACCAGAAGTTCAGCAGAACAAGCTTGCCCTTGTAGCCTGCAAGGTTCTGCCTGCTGCCCTGCAGGTCTTTAAGGGTAAAATCCGGGGCCGGGGCGTTGAGTTTTACTGCCAGGCAAGGGGTTACGGGAAGGACCAGGAGGCTGAGCAAAAAAAGCAGGGAAATAAGAGCGCACCGCATATTGTAGCTCCTCTACCGTTTTATCGTTTCTCAAGTAAAGCTTGACACAAGCAAACCGCGCTTTTAATGAGTATAACTTGACTACAACGGTAGAGTAAACAAGATAATCCACAGAAGGGCAGACCAAACCGTACAACAAAATAAAAGCCAACATAATGTTAACGTTGGCTTTTATTCCCCAAACACCTCGGCAGAGAAGATATAGATCTCACAATCCTTCTTCCAGGCGGTTTCCGGCAGACCGGCCTTCAGGCAGGTATGACGCAGAAAGGTCTCCCGATCCCAGCCATATTCAACCGCCACCTGGGGTAGCAGCACACCATGGGCATGCCCCTTGACCAGGTAGAGTCCATGACTGCCGACCTGAATCTCGTCAACCGACTGGATCAGCTGCAACGGTGAGAGCACCGATATCTCCAGCTGAAAGTCAGCCAGATCTGCCGGTTTCATCGGGTAAAAACGGGGGTCGCGGGTGGCAGCGGAGACCGCCATCTCCCGCACGGTCTGCCAGAGCGGTTGCTGAACCACAAAGCTGCCGATACAGCCCCGCAACTGTCCCTGCTGTTTGATGGTCACAAAACAGCCTGAATGGGATTGCAGCGCCTCTGACGGTTTTTCAATACCGGGCAGGGGCTGGCCCTGAACCTGCGCAAGGATGGTCGCCCTGGCAAGCTGCAGCAGCACCTTCTGCTCTGTTTTTTTCATCTTCCCTCCTAGCGATACTGCTTCCGCCGAAACAGCCCGGTGGAAACACTGATGACCCGATCCAGAAAAAGCAGACCGTCCAGATGGTCCATTTCATGCTGGATCGCCACCGCCTCAAACCCTGATGCCGTGATCTCCCGTTCCTGGCTTGTTTCGCTATCCAGAAAACGGACGGTTATCTCCGTGGCCCGTTCAACATCACCGGTGTAGTCCGGCACACTCATGCAGCCTTCCCGCATCACCGCATTGCCGCTGCGACTGACAATCTCCGGGTTAACCATACAGAGCTGACCGTGGTTGTTATCCTTGCCGTGACGGCTGTTGGACACGTCAACCACACAGACCCGCAAGCCCACCCCGATCTGGGGTGCTGCCACCCCTACCGAGCCGGGACCGGCCCGCATGGTATCAAGCAGATCCTGCACCAACGTATGGATAGCAGTATTCAGGGTATCAACACGGTGGGCCATCTTTTTCAGCAGCGGATGCGGGTATTTCAGAATCGGCTGAACCGCCATTACAGCTCCACCGGGGTTACGATCCGCACACTGATCTCAACCCGCAGCTCTTCTTTCAGCCCGTTCAAGAGCTGCTCCACCGTTTCCGGTGCACAATCATCAGGCAGGACCGCCTCCAGCAGCATGATGTAGACCGGCTCCTGCTCTGTTCCGGCCAGTTTGGTCTGGAGATCCATGATATTGATCTGCCGCGCTGCCAGGGTGCTGGTTACCCGATAGACAATCCCCGGTTGATCAGCGCCATAGACCGTAATCTGGCAGATCTCACCGGCTGTTTCCTTGCGGTCCTCTTCACCCAGCGGCAGGTGACGCACGGACAGGGTCATGGCCATCCGCTCGCAGACCGGCTTCAATTCCTCGATCAGGTTGGCCTTGGTAAACGGTTTTTTATGGGAAATAATCAGGATCATGGCAAATTCGCCGGCCAGCATGGCACAACTGGAATCGGCGATATTACAGCCCAGCTTGTAGAGTGCCTCGGTAACTCCGGCAACAATGCCGGGACGGTCGGCGCCGACAACGGACACAGCATAATGGGTCAGCTCACGGTGGGGCATGACATACTCCCGACTGATATAGAGTGGGTAATGACTGCTGCGGACTGGTTACCATTATTACAATTATGCTGCAATTGTTTTTGACGATTGACAAACCGCCAGCCCGCTCTTTAGAGTGTGCTTTCCCATGAATAAAGAACAGATAAAACAGCGGATGAAGGCAATCCTTGCCCTTGACAGTCACCCCGGCCATATTGCCGCCGGTTTTGCGGTTGGTGTATTCATCAGTATCACCCCGTTTTTCGGCATCCACACCCCTCTGGCCATTGCTGCTGCCTTCCTGTTCCGCCTGAACAAGCTGACCACCATTACCGGTGCCTGGGTCAATACTCCGCTGACAGTTGTGCCGGTTCTGGCAGCCAGCTACAAGTTTGGCGAATGGCTGCTCAACATTCCACCCCGCCCGTTTCACCTGGCTGAACTCAGCTGGACAGCCTTAAAGCCCTACGCCAAGGCCGTACTGCTGGGCAGTTCCATCATCGGTCTTGCTGCAGCATTCCTCTCTTATTTTCTCTGCTACTGGCTGGTGGTGCGCTTCCGCCGCAAAGACCCCGGTCTGGCAGAACTGACCCGTGAATCGATCATTGCCGGTGAAGACCTTGAATTGGCACCAAAGAAGGTAAAGCATGACCCGTGAGCGGATAATTGAGCGGGTTCGCAAACTGTTGGCCCTTTCAAACAGCAGTAATGAGCATGAAGCAGCCCTGGCTGCGGCCCATGCCCAACGCCTGCTGGCTGAACACAATCTGGCCATGTCTGAGCTGGAGCTGCAGGAAGAAGGGGCTGGCGAGGCAGAGCTGGTGGTGGCCAAAACCGTTGCCAAATGGCTTTCATCCCTGTTTGCCACCGTGGCCAATGCCTTTGACTGTTTCCCGATTGTTACCACAACCCAGGAGAACAGCCGTCTGCGCTTCATCGGGGTGGGTGAAGACCCCGGTGTGGCAGCCTGCACCCTGCAGTTTCTGATCAAGGAGTTGCGCAGACTGGCCTCAGGCTACCTTTGCAGCCTGGAACTGCGTGATGATAAGTTGCACCCCACTGACCGCCAGCGGATCCGCACCTCCTACCTGCTGGGCGGTGTGCATGGCATACGTCAGGCCCTGCAGGCCCAGAAGGCCCAGACCCCCACCACCAGCAAGGCGCTGGTACCGATCAAGGATGCAATGATCCAGCAGTACAAAGAAGAGCATATCGGCGAACTGAGAACCCGGCGCAGCCGCAGTTCCACCGTTGTTTCAGAGGCATTCCATCAGGGCAGGCAGGATGGCGCGTCTCTACGCTTGCACCCCACCATGAAACACCTTCCCAAGGAGTAACAGCTAATGGACCTGCTCCATGCCGCCCTGCTGGGGCTGATTCAAGGGGCCACCGAAGTACTGCCGATCAGCAGCTCCGGCCACCTGATCCTGATCCCCCGCCTGCTGGGCTGGCCCGATTCCGGGCTGACCTTTGATGTTGCCCTGCACTTTGGTACCTTTCTGGCCATATTCTTTTATTTCCGCAAGGACGTGGTCACCCTGGTCCAGGATGGCCTGACCGGCCTGTACCAGCCGGATGAACAAAAAAAGCTGCGCCTGCCCTGGATGATTATACTTGCCTCAGTACCGGCAGCAGTGGCTGGCAAAACACTGGAAGAGCCGATCGAAGCGATCTTCCGTAACAGCCCGTTGATGATCGCCCTGATGCTGATCCTGTTCGGTCTGGGGTTGGGGCTGGCTGACCGTTACGGCAGACAGCTGCATGATGTCGCCTCAATCACCCTGGGCACAGCCCTGCTGGTGGGCTGCTTTCAGTGCCTGGCCCTGGTACCGGGGGTTTCCCGTTCCGGCATCACCATTACTGCCGGACTGCTGCTGGGCTTGGCCCGTACTGATGCGGCCCGTTTTTCATTCCTGCTCTCATTGCCGATTGTATTTGGCGCTGCCCTGCTGAAAGGAATTCATCTGGTCAGGCATGGCATTGAACCGGGCATGGCCATGCCGATGCTGGTGGGGGTAGTGGTCTCGTCGATTGTCGGCTACATCAGCGTCGCCTTTTTGCTGAAATTTGTACAAAGCCGCACCCTCTGGCCCTTTGTCTGGTATCGGGTGGCAGCAGGTATCGGGGTTATGGCACTGTTGGGGGCAGGCCTGCTGTCATGAGCAGCAATGCCATCAAAGACTGGCCGGAAGATGAACGGCCACGTGAAAAACTGCTTAAGCGCGGTGCAGCAGCCCTGTCCGATGCAGAACTGCTGGCACTGGTGCTGCGTACCGGCGATGCTGCAGCAGGCAAAAGCGCCATTGATCTGGGTCGGGAACTGCTGGAACGGTTTGACGGCAACCTGCGGGAACTGGCCAAGGCTGAGCTGAATGAACTGCAACAGATCAAGGGATTGGGACTGGCCAAGGCAGCCTCGATCAAGGCTGCCTTTACGTTAGGAAGCCGTTTTCAGGCACGGCGGCTGGAAACCCTGGAACGATTCACCTCACCGGCCCAGGTCTTTGATTTTTTCCACCATGAACTGCGGGATAACCGCAAGGAACTGTTTCTGATCCTGCTGCTGGACGGCAAGAACCGGATCACCCGCAAGGTGCAGGTATCAGAAGGCAGCCTGAATCAGTCGATTGTCCATCCCCGGGAGGTCTTTGCACCGGCAGTGCGGGAATCAGCCGCTGCCGTGATCTTCATCCATAACCACCCCTCCGGCGATCCGGCCCCCAGCCGGGAGGACCGAGAAATCACCCGCCGCCTGAAAGAGGCCGGTGAGATCCTGGGGATCAAGGTGCTGGATCATATCATTATCGGGGATGGTGCCTACTTCAGCTTCGTAGAATCAGGACTGCTTTAGTTCTTGCTATGCTGGACGGATGCCAAGCCACCGACCTCCTTCTTTTTCGTCCGCTGTATCCATCCGGTGAGAGTTGCACGTAACGGAGGTGACCGCCATGCTTGGTTCGTTGACTATTATCTTGTTCTGTCAGTTGCTTGGCGAGGTCATTACCCGTTTGACCAAGCTGCCGGTGCCGGGTCCGGTAATCGGCATGCTGCTCCTGTTCTGCGGCCTGTTGCTCAAGCAGCGTCTGCCTACTGCCCTGGAAGGTGCGGCAAATTCGTTGCACCGGTATCTGGCGCTACTGTTTGTGCCGGCCGGGGTGGGCGTTATCACCAATCTGGATCTGCTGGTCCGCTCCTGGTTGCCGCTTGGCGGGGCTATTGTGATCGGCACAGCAGTGACCATTGCCGTGACCGGCCAGGTTATGCAACGGGCCAACCGTCATAGTCAGAAGGGCCATAGAGAAACACCATGAGTAGCGATGTGTCCCAACTATGGGTTTACCTCTCCACCACGCCACTGTTCTGGCTGGCGGTTACCCTGACAGCCTATCAACTGGGGAATTGGCTGTTTCAGCGCCTGGGCTACAATCCAATCCTCAACCCGGTCCTGATTGCCGTACTGGTGCTGGTACTGCTGCTCAAACTCAGCAACACGCCATACCAGACCTATTTCAAAGGGGCCCAGTTTATCCATTTTCTGCTGGGACCGGCCACGGTGGCTTTGGCAATACCGCTTTACCGTGAGGTGGCCATGATCCGCAAGACCTTCAGGCCGATTGCGATTGCACTGCTGCTTGGCTCGTTGGCTGCCATTGCCAGTGCGGTGGGGATCGCCTGGCTGCTGGGGGGCGAACAGGTGCTGCTCCTGACCCTGGCCCCCAAATCGGTGACTACCCCGATAGCAATGGGAATCAGTGAGCAGATTGGCGGCCTGCCGTCCCTGACAGCGGTGGCAGTGGTGCTGACCGGTATTACCGGCACCGTGATCGGCGACCTGATACTGAAATGGACGCGGGTGCATGATGATACTGCCCGCGGCATGGCCTTTGGGGTTGCCTCCCACGGAATCGGCACCGCCCATGCCATGCAGAAAAGCCGTACAGCAGGGGCTTTTTCTGCCCTGGCTATGGCATTGAATGGCCTGTTGACCGCTCTGTTGCTGCCTGTCCTGGTCAGCTTGCTACGCTGAAAGCAGGTTCTTCCGGCGCTGATCCTACCCGTACCATGCCCCCCCTGTTAAACAAATGTACCCCTGTCAGGACTGATCAATAGCAACTGAATAAAAATCGGGGTATCACGCAAACAACCTTCATAATCAGTACAAGACCGAGGCGCTGGCATGTACCACATGGCGTAGGCAGATAACTTCTGCCGGTCGCCGGCAGTATTTCATGCCGTGGAGGATTACTGCAGTTTGTTGGCCTGACGGTGGTGGTGCGTCGGTCAACGGAGTAGTGCCAAAGTTGCTAATCTTGCTCAAGGGCAAGATTTTCTGATGAACTTTTCACCGTTTACCACAACAAATAAGATTATTTTAAACAACCCCTTTCAAAGTGACATACACCTGTCACCGACATCTGATATGGTGTCCTGCCAAAATACAGATAGTTTTATAATGGCATCCTGCGCCGACACAGCACACAGAAGCCAATCTGCAGACAAGCAAAGGATATTGTTCGCTTTTATGTATAAATACGCTAACAAGATTGATGCTCTTACCGCAATATTAAAAAGACTTGATACCGGTGAACAGCTGAACCCGGAACTCCTTGCCCAGGATTTTCATGTAGGAGTACGCACCATCTACCGTTACCTGAACCATCTCCAGGCAGCCGGTTATCCGATCTACTTTGACAAGGCCGACAAAAGCTACCGCTTTCTGAATAACTTCAGGCTGACACAGATGAAAACCGGGGGAACGGACGAGGCCTTTGCCCTGCACCCGATTAACAAGATGAGCGGGGTGGCCATTGCCACCTTCCGCACCACCGGCGAATGTATCCATAAAAACATGGCCATGATCCGTCTGATGGGCTGTCCAAGCTGGGACGGCTGCAGGGGTAATTTCAGACAGGCTGACTGGTGGCGTGATTCAGGGCTGCTTGCCATGGCAGACGAGGTGATTGAAACCGGGAAGGAAATCCGTCGCGACATTACCGTGACGATTGACAAGCGTGAACGCTGGATACAGGCCCACCTGACCCTGGTCAAGCAGGAGAAAGGCACCTACCTGGTATTTCTGGCCCAGGATCTTTCGCCACGGATGCATAAGGAGATACAGGTTGCCCGTTTCTTTGCCGCCATGAACCAGTCTCCCAACCTGATTCTGGTCACCGATACCCAGGGCGTTATCGAGCATGTCAGTGATCGGGTGGAGGAGATGACCGGTTATTCTGCAGAGGAGTTGATCGGCAACACCCCCGCCATCCTTAAATCAGGTCAGACGCCAGCTGAACTGTATCAAAATTTGTGGAGCACCATCAGCCGGGGCTATGCCTGGAGCGGTGAACTGCTGAACCAGAAAAAGAACGGTGAGCAATACTGGCAACACCTTCACATTGCACCGATCCGCAATCATCATAACGGCATCTCCCGCTATGTAGCTGTCATGGAAGATATCTCGCGCCAGAAGAGACTTGATGATGAGATCTTCTATGCCTATGCCATCAGTGACCGGATTACCGGCCTGTACAACCGCAAGATTCTGATTGAACTGGCAAACCGTGACATTACGGCTGCACTGCGCTATGGCCGGGCCATGACCCTGCTGGTTGTGGATATTGACCATTTCAAAGAGGTTAACGACCGGTTCGGCTATCCGGCCGGCAACCAGTATATGCAGCACCTGGCCGAAATCTGCCGGGCATCAGTACGAACCTCAGACCTGATTGGCCGGATCGGCAAAGACTCCTTCGGTATTCTGCTGACAGAATCGGCTCTTGCCGATGCACTGCAGGTGGCTGAACGGATACGGGAAAAGGCTGCACAGATCAGTATCCCTGCGGCTGAAGGGACGCTTACCTGCACGGTAAGTATTGGCGGTACAGCTCTTGCGTACCACCAGAACATGGAACAACTGGTGCTGGAGTGTGAGGGACTGCTTCAGAATTATCAGCTCCAACAGAGGACAAACGCCTGCGTCGGTTTCAGCGAGGCAGTGCCCTTGTAATGGAAAGGTCTTCCCAATACCGAATACGTCAACACTGGCTGGCGCTGCTTATTGCCCTTGCCCTGCTTGGCAGTATTGTTGTCTATAACCTGATTAGCATGCGTCAGCGGATTATCAGCCAGGAGCAGCAGCGGCTGACAGTCCAGGCCAGAGTAATCGACAAAAACATTGAACGACAGCTTGAGGCGACCAGCCTGGCTCTTGAAGGAATTATCAAAGATCTGCCAACACTGGATCCTGTACAGGCCAACAAGCGTTTAAGCGTATTGGCCGATGCCATGCCCGGTATACACACCCTGTTTTTTACTGATGCAACAGGCACCATTCTGGCTGCCAACCAGCCAGCGTTGATCGGCAAGAATATGGCCGCCAGCCAGTTCTTTGCTGAACCGCGTCAACATCACAATCCTGATACGCTCTACATTTCTCCGCCGTTCAAATTAGCCACAAACGGGTATGTCTTTAATCTCACAAAAACGATCCCCCGTCCTGACGGCCGGTTCAACGGGATTGTCACTGCCGGGGTTGATCCTGACTATTTTGAAACCATTCTGGAATCAACCCGCTACGCTCCAGATATGTGTAACTCCATCAACCACGGTGACGGTCTCCGCTTCATGACCGTGCCCTACCTTGAAGGACAGATCGGCAAAAATCTGGCGGTACCCGGTTCTTTGTTTACCCGCCACAGAAAGAGCGGCAAGCAGGAAAATATCTATACTGGCACCACCTATGCTACCGGTGAATACCGTATGGCAGCGCTGCTGACCCTGCAGCCCAAAGAGCTGCAGATGGACAAGCCTCTGGTGATTCTCGTCAGCCGCAACCCTGATGCAATCCTGAAAAGCTGGAAAAATGAGACAATCTTTCAGGGGCTGCTGTTTCTGGTGGCCTGTATCGGCAGCGCAGCCGGGCTGGTTTTGCTGCACCGGCGTCAGGCTCAGTTTGAAAAGCAGGCACAACGGGCTGAGGCGATGGTGCAGATCCGATACGAACTGCTGGAATATGCCACCATGCACACGGTTGATGAACTGCTCCAGTATGCCCTTGATAAAGTCTGTCAGATCAGCAACAGTCCGATCGGGTTCTACCATTTTGTTGACCCGGATCAGCAGACCCTGACCCTGCAGGCATGGTCAACCCGCACCCTGCAGGAGTTCTGCAGGGCTGAAGGCCATGGTTTGCACTACGGTGTTGAGCAGGCCGGTGTCTGGGCAGAGTGCATCCAGACCCGTGCGCCTGCAATCCATAACGACTATGCCGGGATGGCCAACAAAAAAGGGCTGCCGGCCGGCCATGCGCCGGTGGTGCGGGAACTGGTGGTGCCGGTGATCCGTGATGAACGGATTGTGGCGGTGCTGGGGGTGGGTAACAAGGGTAGCGACTACACCTTGAAGGACAGCGAAGAGGTACTCTATCTGGCGGATGTCACCTGGGAAATCATTGACAGTCGCCGCTCACAGGAAGAGCTGAAACAAGCCAATGAACTGCTTGCCAATCACGCCCGGATCGACTATCTGACCGGTATCTATAACCGCCGGATGTTTGACGGTCTGATGACTGCTGAAATTGCCCGTTCCTACCGCTATAACTCGTCACTATCGCTGATAATGATGGATATTGATCACTTCAAGCAGGTGAACGACACCCTGGGGCATGGGGCCGGAGACCATGTATTACAAAAGATCGCAGAGCTGATTTCAGGCAGAATCAGACATTACGACATCTTTAGCCGCTGGGGTGGTGAAGAGTTTGTCATCATGGCCCCCAAAAATGACCTGTCCAAGGCAGCAGAGTTGGCAGAGATCCTGCGTGAGGCGATTGAACAGTTTGACTTCGGCAATGGCCTGAGAATAACGGTCAGTTTCGGGGTAACCCAGTACTGTTCCGGCGAACAAGCAGATGATTTTGTCGGCCGGGCCGATACAGCACTCTATCAGGCCAAACGCAATGGCAGAAACCGGGTGAAAATTGCAAAACCACCGGTTGCCTTATCAGAAAACTGTGTTACAGAAGAATTTGTACAGCTACCGCACATTGAGGTCACCTCATGAAACGTGGCATCTGCACCATAGTATTTCTGCTGCTCCTGCTGTTCTGCCTGCAGGAAGTTTCCCCTGCAACAGCCAGCACTGCTGCTGCGTCCTCAACCACCAGACCGCTGGTCGCCGTCATTCCCACCGACCTTGCCCCCTACTATTTTCGTGACCCAGCCACCGGTAAACCTGCCGGATTGGCCGTTGATATCACCGATGCACTGGCCCGCCAGGGCGGCTTTACCGTTGAATACCGTTTTGCCAAGGCCTGGGATGAGGTGGATCAGCTGCTGGCAAGCGGTCAGGCAGACCTGATTCCGTTACGGGTGATTAACCCGACAACAGAGAATCAGTTTCTCTTCACTGAGGTGCTGGATGTGGCGCCAATCAACTATCTGGTCCGTGCCACTGACCATACTACCAAAGGCCTGACACCCGGCAAACGGGTGGGAGTCATGAGCAAAAGCACCGCCTTCAGCATGCTGCAGGGCCGCCATGACATTACGGTCATTCCCTATGAAAGCCTGCAGCATCTGCTGGTGGATCTGGTATCTGGCCAGCTTGACCTGGTACTTACCTTCAGAAGCACTATCGTTCAGATGGCAGAAAAAAGCAGACTGGAGGACCAGATCCGGGTAATTGAACCACCGGTGCTGGAGTCTCGACGGGCCATTGCACTGCATTCCGGCAACCAGGCACTTCTTCAACAGCTCAACAGTGCTATCAAGACATT
This sequence comes from Trichlorobacter sp., assembly GCA_036786685.1. Classification (GTDB taxonomy): domain Bacteria; phylum Desulfobacterota; class Desulfuromonadia; order Geobacterales; family Pseudopelobacteraceae; genus Trichlorobacter. The sequence continues at coordinate 636 of DAIQQT010000016.1, read as the reverse complement.
TCACCAATCGCCTGAACATGTGAAGATTTTCCAGCGCTGGATGGGTGAGCCAAAACCGTACTGGACCGTACAGCGTGCCATTATGGTAGTGGGAGGTACCGGTGCTCTGCTCCTGGCTGGCGCGCTGCTCTGGCGTTTTTTCAGTATCCGGCGGCTTAACCTGCGACTGCTGGAAACCAACCAGCGGCTTGAAGCGGAGATACAGGACCATAACCAGGCCGTACAGCAGCTGAAAAAGAATGAGCAGTTCCAGAAAACTCTGTTTGTAACCCTGCCGGACCTGGTCTGGCTGAAAGATCCTGAAGGGACCTATCTGGTCTGCAACCCCCGCTTTGAAGAGCTGTACGGAGCAGCAGAGTCCGAGATTATCGGCAAGACCGACTATGACTTTGTTGACAAAGTGCTGGCTGATTTCTTCAGGGACAAGGATAACAAGGCAGCAGCAGCAGGGAAACCAACCATTAACGAGGAATGGCTGACCTTTGCCGCAAACGGCTACCATGGCCTGTTTGAGACCATCAAGACCCCGATGTTCAACACTGACGGCACCCTGATGGGGGTTCTGGGTGTTGCCCGTGATATCTCTGAGCGGACCAGGGCCTATGAACTGTTACGTCTGTCTGAAGAAAAATTTGC
>DAIQQT010000015.1:12660-16430 GCA_036786685.1 Trichlorobacter sp. | reverse complement strand
ATCCGTTTTGAGTACCGCCCCATGCCCAAGGGGACCAAGCAGGATGCCCTGGTGAGCAAGGCGGTACAGGCAGTGCTGGAAGAACCGGCAGTGGCAGCACGCTGGCCGGAACTCTCACGCCGTGAACCGACCGAGAAGAACCCGCAGCGCACCCTGCTGGAAAAGCACCTGACCACCTACACCCAGCGCAACACGGCAGACTACTTCATTCACAAGGATCTGGGCCGTTTTCTGCGGGGCGAGCTGGATTTCTACATCAAGAACGAAGTCATGCACCTGGATGATGTCCAGCGTGCAGAGAAGTTTGCCGACATCGAGAAGAACCTGCGGATGATCCAATGCCTGCGGGCCATTGCTCTGGACCTGATCACCTTCCTGGCCCAACTGGAGGATTTTCAGAGAAAGCTCTGGTTGAAGAAGAAGTTTGTGGTGGCAACCCAATACTGCATCACCCTGGACCGGGTAATCAAGGATGCACCTGAACTGCTAGAGGCCATAGCTGCCAATGAAAAACAGTGGGAGCAGTGGAACAAGCTGGGGATGCTGGAGGAAGGGGGTAGCCGCACTATAGACCACCTTCAGGCCCACCAATATTTGATGGTGGATACAGCGTTGTTTGACCTGGGCTTCAAGCACAAGCTGCTGGGGGCGATTGACAACCTGGATGAGTCACTGGACGGCCTGTTGATACACGGGGATAACTTTCAGGCCCTGAACCTCGTCAAGGAACATTACAGAGCCAGCATCGATTTCATCTATATCGATCCACCATACAATACCGTACATTCAAAGATTGCCTATAAAAATCAGTTTGAACACTCCAGTTGGCTCGCGCTAATCTCGAACACTCTCCCTTTTACTCGACATCTGTTTGGCAGCTTATATTCATTTGGATTTGCAATTGATGACTATGAGTACAATAACGCATTTGCATGCCTTCGGGACCACTTTTCGGATTGTTCTGTGTCAACTATCGTCATCAATCATCATCCGCAAGGCTCTGGTGGTCGTCTTTCTCGCACACATGAGTATTATATTGTAGCTTCGCCAACTAACGGGCCTCAATATCTTGGACTTCCAAAAGATGATGAGACAGAAGACCGCAGTTATATGCGTAGTGGTACGGCCGATAATAATTATCGTGCACCGCGTGGTGGAGGAGTAGGTCGTTGGCGGAGTTTCTATGCACTGCTTGTTGATCCCATCACACGCAAGATTGTGGGAACGGAACCACCCCCGCCGCTTGATTCCGACTATCCGACCGGGCCTACGCATGAAGGGTTGGAGAGAATTTATCCGATAAGTGCAAGTGGTGAAGAGCGAGTATGGCGCTCTTCCTACGAGACCGGTAAAAAAAGGGTTGAAAATGGCGAGATCGTTTTAACAGACAGAGGAGCAGTAAAACAGACAATCGATCATCAGGACAAAAGAGAAACGCTCTTCAGTAACTGGATAGGCGCTGACTACAACGCTGGGACCAATGGGACTGCAATCCTTGACAACTTGGGTCTCGGAGGGGCTTTCGACTACCCAAAATCAGTTAAAACGCTTGAACAAGCTTTTTGGATGCAATCATTTGGCAAGTGCAATTTCACGGTTCTTGATTACTTTGGCGGTTCTGGAACAACTGCCCACGCCACCCTTTCCTTGAATCGAAAAGATGGCGCAAAGCGGCACTACATCCTTGTCGAGCAGGGCGAATACTTTGACACGGTCCTGAAACCCCGCATCCAGAAGGTGGTCTATTCAGCCGACTGGCAAAATGGCAAGGCCACTACCCCGGAAACCGGCATATCCCATGCCTTCAAAGTCCTTAAGATTGAAAGCTACGAAGACACCCTCAACAACCTGCAGCTTAACCGCAGCGAGGCCCAGCAAAGCCTGCTGGATACCCTTTCACCGGATGCTCAGGAAGATTACCTACTGCGCTACCTGCTCAACATCGAATCCCAGGGCTCGATCCTCTCGGTGGATTCTTTCCGCAAGCCGTTTAACTGTACCCTCAAGGTGGCGGTGGATTCCACCGGGGCCTGTGAAGAGCACGCCATTGATCTGGTGGAGACCTTCAACTACCTGATCGGACTAAAGGTGAAGCAGATAGATGCACACTTGGATCGTGGCTTCGTTGCCGTTATTGGTACGCTACCCACCGGCGAGAAGGCCCTGGTGCTGTGGCGCGATTGTGAACAGGTGGGGTACGAAGAGCTGGAGCGAGTCTGCGACAAGTACGCCATTAACCCGCGTGACAGCGAGTTCGATGTGGTTTACATCAACGGCGACCACAACATCCCTTCGATCATCACCGGCACCGAGCAGGAAGGTGGCATTACCAAGACCTTGAAGATCCGCCAGATTGAGCCGGAGTTGTTGAGCAGCATGTTTGACGGGGAGGTGTAAGCGATGCCGCCTACCCAACGCCGCAGCTTTCACAAGGAGCTGGTACTTAACCACTGGATGTATCGCTTCTTTAAGGGTGGCAGCCTGCAAACCGTCAAGGAACGGCTGGGGGATGACCGTTACGAAGGGATTGACGAAGACGGCCAGACCCTCTTTTTTCATGAACTAACACGCAACCTGTTTGAAGTTGACTTGATAGGCGTTGATAACTTGCGCCGCTACGATCTGAATATCGTTGCCCATTGGCAGCAGATTACCCGCAGGCGCAACCGGCTGGAAGAGACCGAGCTGCAGATGAAGTACTTCCAGTATCTGTCGCTGCTGTTCACCGAGATCTATCTGGACTGGTATTTCAACCGCCAGGATGATCTGCTGGCAGGGCTAAATGATGAGCTGGCTGCATACAACGCCCAGAACACAGAGGAACATCGCTTTCGTCCCTTTGATGGGGACGAGCTGAACAAGCTGGCTTTCTGGAATGCCACCGGCTCCGGCAAGACCCTGCTGCTGCATGTCAACATCCTGCAGTATCTGCACTATTTCCAGCAGCGATACCCTGGTAAGCAGCCGGACAAGATTATTTTGCTGACGCCGAATGAAGGGTTGTCAGGCCAGCATCTGAGCGAGCTGGATCTGTCCGGCTTCGACTTCTTCCGACTGTTTGACAAGAACAGCAACGCCTTTCAGGGCACCATCGAGGTCATAGACATCAACAAGCTGGGCGACGAGATGGGCGACAAAACCGTTGCGGTGGAGGCGTTTGAAGGCAACAACCTGGTGCTGGTGGATGAAGGACACCGGGGGACCGGCACCGCTGCCGGGGCCTGGATGAGCCGCCGCGAGGTGCTTTGCCGGGGTGGATTTGCCTTTGAGTATTCCGCCACCTTTGGGCAGGCCGTTGCCAAAGGGTTTACCGTGGAGAAGGCCGAGGAGGATGCCAAAAAGAAAAAAGCCAAGCTGCTGTTCGGCACCACGGCCCTACGCAGGTTGGATGCTGATCAACTCCAGCAGTTGGCGCTGACCAGTGATGAGATCCGCAAGGCGCGCACTCTGGCAACGCGGGAACTGTATGCCAAGTGCATCCTGTTCGACTACTCCTACAAGTTTTTCTATGACGACGGCTACGGCAAGGAGTCATTGATCCTCAATCTGGCCAATGATGACGACACTGAAAGGCGCGATCTGTACTTCACCGCCTGCCTGCTCTCCTTTTACCAGCAGCAGTACCTGTGGGAGCGCAACGCTGAGAAGCTGGCCGACTACAATCTTGAAAAGCCGCTCTGGGTGTTTGTGGGCAACAAGGTGAATGATGAGGATTCCGATGTGTTGGATGTGGTCCGCTTTCTGGCTGGCTTCCTGAACAACGACAGCCG